>CAJAVE010000140.1 GCA_903945325.1 uncultured beta proteobacterium
TGCAAAGCTGGGGCGTGATTTCCATGCCCGATGTCGATACCATTTACAAAGTGCCTCGTGTTTTGCACGAGCAAGGTTTGGACGGCCTCATCTGCGACCGCTTGCACATCAACACGCCGCCTGCCAACCTCAAGCGCTGGGATGATTTGGTTTATGAAACCGAACACCCACAAGGCGAAGTCACCATTGCCATGGTGGGCAAATACGTAGAACTGTCCGACAGCTACAAGTCTCTGAATGAGGCCCTGCGGCATGCTGGCATGAAGAACCACGCCAGAGTCAAAATTGACTACATCGACTCCGAAACCATCACACCCGACAGCGTGTCGCGCCTGGCCAAGTTCGACGCCATCTTGGTGCCTGGCGGCTTCGGCAAGCGCGGCATTGAAGGCAAGATTTGCGCTGCCCGTTTTGCACGCGAGCGCAAGGTCCCATATTTGGGCATTTGCCTGGGCATGCAAGTAGCCACTATCGAATTTGCGCGCCATGTGGCGGGGCTCAAGGACGCCAACAGCACAGAATTTGAGCCCGACAGCCCCAACCCCGTCATCGCCTTGATCACCGAATGGAAAGACGCTGACGGCACCATCAAAACCCGCAACAAGAATTCTGATCTGGGCGGCACGATGCGCCTGGGCGCCCAAAGTTCAGACGTTGCCAAGAACACGTTGGCACACCAGATTTATGGTGACGTGGTGACCGAACGCCACCGCCACCGGTATGAAGCCAACGTCAACTATCTGGATCAGTTGCGAACGGCCGGACTGGTCATCTCGGCGCTCACCCAGCGCGAGCAGTTGACGGAAATGGTCGAATTGCCCCAAACGGTGCACCCCTGGTTTATCGGCGTGCAGTTTCACCCCGAGTTCAAGTCCACCCCGTGGAACGGCCACCCACTGTTCAATGCCTTCATCAAGGCGGCACTGGACCACCGGGCTGCGGGCCAAATCCTGAAGGCAGTCGCGTAATATGAAACTGTGCGGATTCAACGTCGGACTGGACCACCGCATTTTCCTGATTGCGGGACCCTGCGTTGTTGAGTCCGAGCAGTTACAAATGGACACTGCGGGCACTTTAAAGGAAATCACATCAAGTCTGGGTATCCCCTTTGTTTTCAAGAGCAGCTTTGACAAGGCCAACCGCACGGGCAACAGTGCCTTTCGTGGTCTGGGTATGGAGAAGGGCCTCGAAATTCTGGCCAAGGTCAAACGCGAACTGCATATTCCGGTTCTGACCGATATCCACGCCGAAGACCAGATCGCTCAGGTCAGCGCCGTCGTGGATGTTCTGCAAACCCCTGCCCTGTTAAGCCGCCAGACCGATTTCATTCGCGCAGTCGCACGCTCCGGACTCCCCGTCAACATCAAGAAGGGCCAATTCATGGCGCCGGGCGACATGAAGAATGTCATCGACAAGGCCAGAGCCGCAGCGCGTGAGGCCGGCTTACCCGAAGACAATTTCATGGCGTGCGAACGGGGAGCCAGTTTTGGCTATAACAACCTGGTGAGCGACATGCGATCGCTGGCCATCATGCGTGACACCGGCGCGCCCGTGGTGTTTGACGCCACCCACTCGGTGCAATTGCCTGGCGGCCAAGGCACCAGCAGCGGGGGGGTGCGTGAAATGGTGCCTGTGTTGGCGCGCGCGGCCGTGGCTGTGGGCGTGGCTGGGCTCTTCATGGAAACCCACCCTGACCCGGCCAATGCCCTGTGCGATGGCCCCAACGCCGTGCCGCTACACCACATGAAAGCGCTGCTGGAAACGCTGGTGGAGCTTGACTTCGTGACCAAGAAAAGACCGTTCCTGGAGAATCACTTCAACTGAATACGGTCAACACCCAATGCTGGCCAGGGCCTCGACCGACCAATCTAATTTTGTATTTTTAAAAGGAAATGAAATGAGTGCAATTGTTGACATCGTAGGCCGTGAAATTCTCGATTCACGCGGCAATCCCACCGTCGAATGCGACGTGTTGCTGGAGTCCGGCACCATGGGCCGCGCAGCCGTACCCTCCGGCGCATCAACCGGTTCGCGTGAAGCCATTGAGCTGCGCGACGGCGACAAGAAGCGTTACCTGGGCAAGGGCGTGCTCAAAGCGGTGGAACACATCAACACCGAAATTTCCGAGGCTGTGCTGGGGCTGGATGCTTCTGAGCAGGCCTTCCTGGACAAGACCCTGATCGACCTGGACGGCACCGACAACAAGAGCCGCCTGGGTGCTAACGCTATGCTCGCAGTGTCCATGGCTGTGGCCCGCGCAGCCGCCGAAGAGTCCGGCCTGCCACTGTACCGCTACTTTGGCGGCATGGGCCGTATGCAGATGCCGGTACCCATGATGAACGTCATCAACGGTGGCGAACATGCCAACAACAACCTGGACATCCAGGAGTTCATGATCATCCCGGTGGGCGCGCCCAGCTTCCGTGAAGCCCTGCGCTATGGCGCCGAGGTGTTCCACGCCCTGAAGAAAATCCTGCACGACAAGGGCATCAGCACGGCAGTGGGCGATGAAGGTGGCTTTGCGCCCAACGTGGCCAACCATGAAGCAGCCATCCAGATGATTCTGGAAGCCATCGACAAGGCCGGTTTTGTGGCGGGTGAGCAAATCGCTCTGGGCCTGGACTGCGCCGCCTCCGAGTTTTACAAGGACGGCAAGTACCAGCTGGCCGGTGAAGGCCTCACACTCACCGCCGAAGAATGGACCAACATCCTGGCCACCTGGGTCGACAAATACCCCATCATCAGCATCGAAGACGGAATGAGTGAGGGCGACTGGGACGGCTGGAAGCTGTTGACCGACCGCCTGGGCAAGAAAGTGCAAATCGTTGGTGATGACCTGTTCGTCACCAACACCAAGATCCTGAAAGAAGGCATCGACAAAGGCATTGCCAACTCCATCCTGATCAAGATCAACCAGATCGGCACGCTGACCGAAACCTTTGAAGCCATCGAGATGGCCAAGCGCGCGGGCTACACCGCCGTCATCAGCCACCGCTCGGGCGAGACCGAAGACTCGACGATTGCCGACATCGCCGTGGGCATGAACGCCGGCCAGATCAAGACCGGATCGCTCAGCCGCTCGGACCGCATGGCCAAGTACAACCAGTTGCTGCGCATCGAAGAGGATTTGGGCGATGTGGCCAGCTACCCCGGCCGTGCGGCCTTCTACAACCTGAAGTAGCTTTTCAGCTTGGGCAATCGTATTGTTCCTGCTGCCTTGATCGCCTTGCTGGTCATCCTGCACGGCCAGCTGTGGTTTGGCAGGGGCAGCTTGCCCAATGTGTCCCGCTTGGTCCGTCAGTTGGACGAGCAGCAGTTGAAGAACGCCAATGCGGCGCGCTTCAACGAACGATTGGCTGCGGAAATCAGTGACCTGCGTGAAGGTCTTGAAATAGTGGAAGAAAGAGCACGCGCTGAACTGGGCATGGTCAAGGCCAACGAAATTTACGTCCAGATCGCGCGGTAGTGCCTGACGGTTTTTTCAGTGCGGTACTGGCCCACCGTCCAACTGCTGAACGGGCGCCGTGAAGAGTTGTGCCGCGTCCACTGCGTCAAAGCGGTATTGCACGCCGCAGAACTCGCATCCCACTTCAATATCGGCGCGTTCACTCAGAATGCTTTCGGCCTCGTCGCGACCCAGACTCACAATCATGCGCCCCACACGCTCCCGGCTACAGGAGCACGCAAACCGCGGCGCCGTATCACCTTTTAGTGGCTCGAACCGCGTGATCTGCTCTTCCCAAAACAGACGGCGCAAGATGGTTTCTACGTCCAGGGTCAACAGCTCTTCGCGCTTGAGGCTGCTGGCCAAAATGGCGATGCGGTTGTAGTGCTCATCCAGACCAATCTGGTCTTCGTTTTCTTTGCTGACCATGCTGCCCGACAGATTGCCTGACCCCTGCACGGGCAAGCGCTGGATCAGCAGACCCGCTGCGACGCTTTCATTGGCGGCCAGCACCAGCGTGGTGTCAAGTTGCTCGCTTTGCAACATGTAATGCTCAAGCAATTCGCTGATCTTTTCAATTTTGTGCTTGCGGTCGTCAAATAGCGGCACCACTCCCTGGTAAGGCTGCTGCCCGGGAAACTTGTTGTTCGGATCGAGCGTAATCGCACAGCGCCCGTCATTGGTCACATTCACCATCTGGCTTAGCGTGGCTGAGGGCTCCACTTGGCCCACGACGGTCGCTGTGGCGCGTAAAGCCAGATCAGGCTGCACCTCCACCACAGCCAGCTTGACCGGACCATCCCCAAAAATCTGCAACACCAGCGACCCATCAAACTTGATATTCGCCTGCATTAGAGCCGCTGCGGCCACCATTTCACCCAGCATGTCCCGCACGGGTAAGGCATACGCCCCTGTGCTGCTATTGGATGCGCGCCTGCGCAAAATCTCGGTCCAGGTATCGGTCAAGCGGACCACCATGCCACGCACGGGCAGCCCATCAAACAAAAATTTGTGAAGTTCAGACACGCAGTACCCCGATAATTTTTAGCGCTCGGCCGGCGCATGCAAACCTAAGCAATTCTATTTAGCCCATTTTTAAAGCGGCGGGCATTTTCGATGTAGTGCATGGCACTCATCTTCAGTGCAGCCTGCTGCTCCACATTGAGTTCACGCACGGCCTTGGCGGGGCTGCCAATGATCATGGAGCCGTCGGGAAATTCTTTGCCTTCGGTCACCAAAGCACCCGCGCCCACGATGCTGCCCTTGCCGATTTTGGCGCCATTCAAAACCACTGCACCAATGCCGATCAGGGAGCCATCGCCAATGGTGCAGCCATGCAACATCACCTTATGGCCTACAGTCACGTTTTCACCCAGCGTCAGGGGCTTGCCAATGTCAGCATGCAACACACTGCCATCCTGGATGTTGGAGCCGCGCCCAATGGTGATTGTCTCGGTGTCGCCTCGCAGGATGGCGCCAAACCAGATGCTGGTGTCTTCCGCCAGTTCTACATTTCCCATGACCTGGGCGCTGTCAGCCACCCAGGCAGACCCCGCAATGCGGGGTGCCACGAGATCGAGTTCGTAAATCGCCATAGTTCAAAAATCCCTGGTAATAAAGCAAGTCCATCAACAGAGTGTGGGCTCCGCAATGCCTAGAATTGTAAGTATGGAACTCAGACAACGCGCCCTTGAGGCCTTTTGCCTGCCCGAGCCCGACATCAAAGTCGCTGCCGTGCAGACCATGCAGTGCGCTAGCGCCTTCCAGCTGGACTGTCACGCCCAATTGGTAGAGTAGAGATGTGGCGCGGTAGATTCCCGTCACGAAGCAGTTTCTGTTGGCCGCCTCGTATCTACGATTCGGTGCCTTTATTGGCCCATGGCAAGAATCCCCGTTTCCACATCCCCCTCATCGAACCGGACATGCA
>CAJAVE010000141.1 GCA_903945325.1 uncultured beta proteobacterium
CACGAAGGCGATTGCCGAAAGGTGTGCCTGGTGCCCCACGTGCTGGAGACGGTTGTCAAAGGCCGAGCTGTGGATACCGAAGTGAGCCTGGGCCCCGACTGCACACGCTGCGGCTTGTGCGTCGATACTTGCCCAACTGGATCATTGACCTTCGACATCAAGGGCCTGTCCAAGCTGCTCTGAGAGCAGTGTTGACCTGCCATGTTCCACCTGAACCCATTGCCACTGTGATTCGCTTTCAAAACCTCACCAAGACCTTCCGGCGCGCCCGGATTCTCGACAACGTCAACCTGCAAGTGAGCCTGGGCGAGCGCGTCGCGCTGATCGGCTCCAACGGCGCTGGCAAGACCACCCTCATTCGCTGCCTGCTGGGGGAGTATGTTCACGACGGACAGGTTGCAATAGATGGCCGCAACCCGCGCAAGCAGCGCACCGAAGTGCTGGGCATGATTGGCTTTGTGCCTCAGTTGCCGCCGCCCCTCAGGATGCCGGTGGGTCAACTGATTGAATTCTCTGCTGCCCTGTGCGGCACCGCGCCGCAGCGCATCCACGAAATTGCAGACCGCTTGGGGCTGGATTTGAGCGGCATCCTGGCACGCCCCTTTGTCAAACTCTCGGGCGGAATGAAGCAAAAACTGTTGATTGCCATTGCACTGGGGCGTGACGCCAAAGTGCTGGTCATGGATGAACCAGCGGCCAACCTGGACCCTCAGGCCCGCAAGATTTTTTTTGAATTGCTGGCCGAGCGCGCCACTAGTGCCACCATGCTGATTTCCAGCCACCGCATCAACGAAGTCTCCTCGCTGGTCAATCGCGTGGTGGAGCTTGATATGGGCAAAGTGGTGCTCGATGAATCGGTGTCTGAAGATGTTGCGCTAACCGGTATGCTGCGCGCAAAAGTCACCAGCAAGCGCCAGGAACCCGCGTTGAACAAAGCCCTGGGTCTGTGGGACTTCCATGCGTTGGACGCAGACCTTACCGAGTGGGAGGGTCTGGTTGCCGGCCCGGATCGTTTGCGCTTCCTGGGCATGGTGTCGCGCTACGTGGCGGTGGTCAACCACGTCTCCATGACCGAAATTGAGCCATGAGACGCCGAGCGTTATTGCTGCGGGGATTCGCGCTGACACCCATGGCGGCAGCGCTGCTGGCGGCCTGCGGCGAGGACAAGGACTTGCCCAATGGCATGGCCGTATTCAAGTGGGACCGCGATGTTTGTACCCGCTGCAAGATGGCGATCTCGGACCACCGCTTTGCCAGCCAGATCCGTGGCGGCCCCAAAGATACGGTTTTCAAGTTTGACGATATTGGCTGCGCCGCCACCTGGCTGGCTGAAAAAGGCAAGGAGTTTCCCTGGATGGCGGACGCCGCAACCCGTGTCTGGGTAGCAGAGTTCACTAGCGCCGGCAAGAACTGGCTCGACGCGACCGCTGCCCACTACGTTTTTGGCAAAACATCGCCCATGGGTTACAACTTTGCGGCCTACGCTGACCAGCAGACGAACGGCATCTCCTTTGACGCCATGGGCCAGAAGACATCTTCCACCTGGCCCGCCAATTGCCATCCGGGCAGCACAGCGACGGCATCTGCCGCTACTGTCCTTTCGAAATGAACGAAGATCTGACACGATGAAACAACTCTGGCTGACGGCCAAACTCGATATGGCGGAATCCCTGCGCGCGCGCTGGTTCCTGATTTACACCCTGGTGTTCGGCGGCATCGTTGCCTTACTATTTCTGTTCGGCCTGACCGAGTCGCGCGTGCTGGGTTTTATCGGTCTGTCGCGCTTGCTGGTTACCTATATCCAGCTCACCATGGCCATCCTGCCCATCTTTGTACTCATCACCACGGTGCGCTCTGTGGCGGGTGACCGCGAGGCGGGTGTCTTCGAATATTTGCTGTCCTTGCCGGTGTCATTGGGGGCCTGGTTCTGGGGCAAGATTCTGGGACGCTACCTCGTCATTTTTCTGCCCGTGTTTGGCGCTATGTTGATGGCGGTTGTGATTGCACTGGTGCGTGGCATTCCGGTGCCCTGGGGCATTTTTGGTTACTACACGGCCTTGCTGGCCGTGATGGCGGCGTGCTTTCTGGGTATTGGCATGTTGATTTCGTCGCTGGCCCGCAGCACCGACATGGCGCAGGGTGCGGCCTTCATGGTCTGGCTCACGTTCTTGCTGTTTCTGGATTTGATTCTGCTGGGCGTCATGATCCAGGGCAAGGTGGCGCCTGAACTCGCCGTCATGATGGCGCTGGCCAATCCGCTGCAGGTGTTTCGCACGGCAGCGCTGGCACTGTTTGATCCGCAACTGATCGTGCTCGGTCCGTCCGCCTTTGTGATTCTGGATACCTTTGGCGTGTTGGGTTACAAAATTTTCGCGCTGGCCTATCCGCTCGCGTTGGGCGTTACGTCAGCCGCAATCGGGTTTGTTTTTTTTCGGCGCGGAGACTTGCCGTGACGGGTGCCGCTGCGCGTTGGACTGGAGGCCTGCGCCTGGCGGGGTTGCTGGCTTTGCTGGCGGGTCACAGCGCGTTTTCCGCAATAGCTGCCATGCCATCCACAAGCCCCGATAGCGCCGTTTTGTTTGCAGCGCCGTTGATTGACCTGGAGAGCCAGGCAGTCACCTTGGCCAAATACCGTGGCAAGCCCTTGATCGTCAACTTTTGGGCGCGTTGGTGCGGCCCCTGCAAGGTTGAAATTCCCGAGTTGGTCAGCCTGCAAAAGCGCGCTACCGGGGTCGAGGTGCTGGGCCTCAATCTGGAGAGCAACGCACCCACCGTGCGTGACTTTGCCTTTGCGTATGACATCAACTACCCTGTGTTCTTGACCAAGGAGCCGGGGTTGGCACTGATGCAGGTCCTGGGCAACACCAAGACCGTGTTGCCGTTTACCCTTGTCATCAACCGCCATGGCACCATCGTCAGCAGCCACGTGGGTGCCATGACGCGGGAGAAGCTCGATGCAGCGGTTCTACTGGCCTTGAAGCCGGTGCCTGAATCCAAGCCGTCGCCGTGACATCCGGGCACGACATCAACCAAAGCTTTGGCCGCGAGGCGGTCGATCAGGCGCAACGGCGCGAGCGCATCCGCATTGTGTTCAATGCGGTGGCGCAGCGCTATGACCTGATGAACGATTTGATGAGCATGGGCATTCACCGCCTGTGGAAGCGCACCCTGGCACGGCGGGTGCGTCATGTGCAGGGCAGGGTGGTTGATCTGGCGGGTGGCACGGGCGATGTTGCGCGGCTGCTCCTGGGGCCTGGGCGCGATGTCACGGTGTGTGACCCCAGTCTGGCCATGATGCAAGTGGGCCAGCAGCGCGCGGGTGCTGCGCAGTTGCAGTGGCTGGCGGGCGAAGCCGAGAACCTGCCACTGGCCGATGCCAGTGTCGATTTGCTGACCGTGTCATTTGGTCTGCGCAATGCCACCCATCTGGAAAAAGCCCTGTCCGAGGCCCGGCGCGTGCTCAAGCCCGGTGGAAGCTTTGTGTGCCTGGAGTTTTCGCAGCCTGCCTTCTGGCTGGCACCGCTTTACAACCTCTACTCGTTTCTGGTGATTCCCCGACTGGGGGCCGCTGTCGCCGGTGAGCCCATGGCCTACCAATACCTGGTTGAATCGATTCGGCGCTTCCCGCCACAACAAGGTTTTGCGGACCTCCTGCGTGCTGCAGGCTTTGCCGACGTCCGTTGGGAGAATCTATCCTTCGGGATTGCCTGTCTGCATTTTGGCGTGCGCCCCCATGAAAGCTGAGCGCCCATCGGGCTTGCTGTCTAGCCCGAGTCAAAGCTTCATGGTGTGGTGGACAGCCATACGCCCACGCACTTTGAGCATTGCCGCCACACCCGTGGTGCTGGGGTCTGCGCTGGCCTGGGCAGGCGGTGCCTCGCCCCTGTGGCCCGTTCTGTTTGCCACACTGGCGTGCGCACTGCTGATTCAGGTGGGAACCAACTTGCACAACGATGTGGCCGACTTTGAACGTGGCACCGATCGCCCCGACCGCGTGGGCCCCCTGCGTGTGACGGCGGCTGGCTGGGTACAACCGGGCAGCGTGCGCATGGCAGCGCGGGCCAGTTTTGCACTGGCACTGGTGCTGGGCCTGTATCTGGTGATGCAGGGCGGCTGGCCCATCCTGTTGGCGGGTCTTGCATCGTTGGTAGCGGGCTGGTCGTATTCGGGTGGCGAGCGGCCCATTTCGCACACGGCTTGGGGCGAGGTTTTTGTGCTGATGTTTTTTGGTCTGGTGGCCGTGGCTGGCAGCCACTGGCTACAGCATGGCGATGCTCTGATTGATGCCCTGCTGGGCGGCGCCATCGTGGGCCTGCCCGCCGCTGCGGTGTTGCTGGTCAACAATTTCCGTGATGTCGAAAACGACCTGCGCAGCGGCCGGCGCACGCTGGCTGCGCGCCTGGGTGATGTGGGCTCACAGCGCGCCTATGCGGCCATGGTGCTGCTGCCGTTCGCGTTGGTATGCGGTTTGGCGTGGCATGGGCACTCTGGTGTATTGCTGGCAGTGCTGGCTGTGCCCTATGCCTGGTCACTGCCGCCGCGCTTGAAACGCGCCTGCGGCGGTGCTGCGTTGAATGCGCTGTTGGGCGCCACCGCACGCTTGGGGTTGATGCTGGGCGTGTTGCTGTCGGTGGGTGTTTTCCTATGAGCTCGGATGTGGTGCAAACGCTGCTGCCGTTGGCGCTCGCGTTCATCATGTTTTACCTGGGGTTGACACTGGTGGTCGGGGATTTTCGGCAGGTTGCCAGGCGCCCCAAGGCGCTGGCGCTGGGGCTGGTGGCGCAAGTGCTGCTGGTGCCCTTGGCAGGGTTTGCGGTCGCTCGCTGGAGCGGCCTCAGCCCAGTGATGGCAGTTGGCCTCATGGTGCTGGCAGCATGCCCCAGCGGGGTGAGTTCGGGTTTGCTGACCCATCTGGCCAGGGGCGATACGGCGCTGGCGATTTCGCTCACCGCGGTGACCAGTCTGGCTGCGGTACTGACATTGCCGCTGGTGGTGGGTGCCTCGTTTCAATTTTTCATGGCCAGCCAACTGGCCGTGCAGCTCCCTGTGGTTGCCATGGTCAAGGGCATCTTTATCCTCACCACGTTGCCGGTGGTACTGGGTATGGCCTTGCGCTGGCGATTCGCGAACGCTGTCATGCGCGCGGAGTCCCTCATTGGCAAAGTGACAACCACACTGTTTGTGCTGATTGTGCTCAACACCTTCTGGGACCAGCGCCAGGTGCTGCTGGACAACTTGACCGTACTCGGGCCGGCGGTGCTGGTTCTCAATTTGTTGATACTCGGTGGTGCCCACCTGTTGTCGCAGGTGAGTGGGTTAAATCGCCCTGACCGCATTGCCGTCATCACGGAATGCGGGCTGAAGAACTCGGCGCTTGGCATTGTGGTTTGCCTGCAGTGGCTGCAGCAGCCCGCCATGAGCGCGCCCAGTGTTGTCTACGCGCTGTCGATGAACGTCTTTGCCTTGACGTTTGTCGTGCTGATGCGCAAAACCGCCAAGCCGTGACCATGCTTCGCATCACCTTGTTTTGCTGGTTGCTGGTGTGGACGGTGGCCGTCACCTCCGCCACCGCGGTCAGCGAGGCTGCGCCGTCTTTGCAGGCCTTGATTGATGCCACGCCCCAAGGTGGCACGCTGCGTCTGGCACCCGGTGTGTACCAGGGGCCTGCCACGGTACGGACACCGATGGTGATTGAAGGGGGCCACGCAGCCACGATTCAAGGGGATGGACGCAGTACGGTTCTGACGGTGCAGGCCAACGATGTCACGCTGCGCGGCCTGCGTCTGCGGGCTAGTGGCGATTCACATGACCGGGTCGACGCCGGTCTGTTGCTGCAGGGTGACGGCATCCGCGTGGAAGACAACGATCTTGAAGACGTTCTGTTTGGCATCCACCTCAAGGCAGTCAACTACTCCGTCATCAAGGGCAACCGTGTGACCGGCAAACCTCTTGCAGTAGGGTTTCGCGGAGACGCCATCCGCATGTGGAACAGCCATGACAACCGTATAGACGACAACACGTTTGTGCGTGCGCGCGACATCACCCTGGCCAACTCGCCGAAAAACCGCCTGGTGGGCAACCGGTTTACCGATGGGCGCTACGGCATGCACCTGGTTTTTTCGCCCGATGTGCACATTGAGGGCAACCATTTAACCCACACGGGCACCGGCATCGTCGGCCTGTATTCGCCAGGCCTGACGATTGTGCGCAACCACGTCGCCCATGCGTTGACCGATGGCGGCGCCGGCATCGTGGTCAAGGAGAGCCACCGTTCGCGGGTGGAAAACAACCTGGTCCTGCACTGCGCGGTAGGGCTCAAGGCGGACGCATCTGCCGATGTCGAGCATGCGCTGGTGGTGCGTGGCAACCACTTTGCGCACAACATCATCGGCCTGTCGTTTTACGGCGAAGCGGGTGGCCACCAGTTCATGGACAACCGGTTCGAGAGCAACCTCACCACCGTGGTCATCAGTGCGCCCGGCGCGGGCAGTTCCAATGTGTGGCTGGGCAACACCTGGGACGAATACCAGGGCTTCGACCGCAACAAGGACGGTATTGGCGACTCGGCACACGAGTTGCTGATGTTTGCCGACCGCATCTGGATGGAGACCCCCATGGCCATGTTTTTCCGCAGTTCCCCTGCGCTGGAACTGCTGGATTTTCTGGAGCGCCTGGCGCCATTTTCTTCACCGCACAAGATTCTGCGTGACCCCAAGCCCCGCATGCACTGAAGCCCATTTACAAGCAGTTACTTACTTTTTTATTCCTAGGAAAACCGCCATGAAATTTCCAATGTCCTCTCTCGCAGCCCTGTGTTTGACCAGCCTAGCCCTGCACAGCCCGGCGCACGCGGCGGACGTTGAACTCGGCCTCACGCTGGTCACCGAACTGGCCCAGGTCAACGGCGTTGCGCTGGCGTGCCAGGACATGACCAGCGCCGCGAAAGCTAAAAAGCTGATGCTGGCCCACGCGCCCAAGACGCCCCGCTTTGGCGCAGCCTACGAAGAAGCCACCAACGCCAGTTATCTGAACCAGTTGCGCACTGCGCCTGCCTGCCCGGATACGGCCACCGTCAATGGCAAGCTCGATGCCCTGGGCAAGCGCCTGCAGGATGCCCTGCCGCCCGCACCACCCGCTGCGCAGTGACATGGCACGCAACAACACCCGTGCACTGACCATTGCCTGCGCCGTGGCGTTGGCGCTGGTGCTGGCTTTTGTCTTGGCCTTGCCGGCCAGCGCAGAAAACCATACGACGCTGGACACGCCAGAGGCCCCCGGTCAGGTCGATGTGCCGTTGCGCCCCCGCTACCTGCTGATGGGCACCAACGGGCGCTCCGTGATGTCCGAAGACTTCAAGGGGCGGTTCCAGCTGATTGCGTTTGGTTTTGTCTCATGCCCTGACGTGTGCCCCACTACCTTGCTGGAGATGTCGCATGTGCTGGCGGCACTTGGGCCCCGCGCGAAACACCTGCAACCCATCTTCATCACCGTGGACCCCCAGCGTGACACGGCGCAGGTGCTGGGCGCCTACACCCAGGCGTTTGATGCGCGCATTGTGGGCCTGACCGGTGCGCCTGATCTGGTGCGGCGTGCGGCCAGCAATTTCAAGGTGCAGTACGCCAAGGTGCAGGAGCCCGGTGCCAACTCCGATGTCTACACCATGGACCACACCGCCGGCATGTTCCTGCTGAGCCCCGACGGTACGCTGGTTGCACGGTTTGGCTATGGCTTGCCCGTGGCCCAGGTGACCGAGCGCATCCAGCACTGGCTGAGCGCAGACGGCAAATGAAACGCCGTGCGCTTCTGGCCCTTTTGGGCTGCGCCGGTGCCGGTATGCCCGGCGCGGGCCGCGCAGCCCCGGCAGATGGCGGGTCGGCGCGGCAACGCGTTGTCGTCGTCGGCGGAGCCTGGGCTGGGTTGAGTGCCGCGCGCGAATTGCGCCAAATGGCACCCGAGCTGGATCTGCTGGTGATCGACCGCGACCCGGTAATGCGCTCTCTGCCCCTGAGCAACCCGTGGCTGGTAGGGCGCACAACCGAGCGCATGCCGCGCCTGGATCGGGCAGCACTTGCCGCCAGCCTTGGCTACCGGTTTGTCGCCGCCGATGTGCTGCGCATAGACCGCGCCGGGCGCAAGGTCCATACGTCCCAGGGTGCGTTCGCCTATGACTGGCTGCTGGTCGCCACCGGCCTGGCCTACGACTACAGCGCCTGGTTTGGCGCGGATCAGAAGGCCGCTGATGCTGCGCAAGAGCTTTACCCTGCGGGCTATGTTGCCAACGAACTTGACGCCCTCAAACAGCGCCTGCAAGCCTTCAAGGGCGGCAACCTGGTCATCAACGTGCCAGCGCCACCCAGTCGGTGCCCGCCTGCGCCGTATGAGCGCGCCATGCTGCTGGCATGGTGGCTCAAGACCCAGCGCATCAAGGGCAAAGTCACCGTGCTGGACGCGGGTGGTGGCCTGCCGCGATTTACGCGCCTGTTCGCTGAACGTTACCCGGGGCTGATTGAATTTGTGCCCTACGCTGCCATCCGATCGGTGGACCCGTTCACGCGGCGCATCACTACCGATGACGGCGACCTGCCGTTTGACCACGCCATGCTGCTGCCCCCCATGCGCGCCGGTGCCCCGTTGGAGCAGGCGGGCCTGCTGGGGCTGGATGCGCAGGGCAAACCTGGCCCCTGGGCGGCAGTAGACCCACTGCGCTTGCGCTCACCGGTGGATGAGCGCCTCTTTTTGGCCGGTGACCTGCTGGGAGCCGTATCGCCTCTGTTTGGCCATTATCCCAAGACAGCGCACATGGCAACCCGCCTGGGGCAAACCGCGGCACGGCAGATTGCTGCACGCAGCCGCTCCAATGGCGCTGAGCCGACGGTTACGTTGCCGGACAGCGTGTGCCACGTCTGGCTGGATGCAGACCCACTGGAGCAACTGCGCATGGAAACTACCTACCGCCTGCGTGGCGACGGCGTCATTGCCCAGGCAGTGAGCCAGCACGACAACCCGCAGCCGCGTGATGAAGACCTGCATTGGGGGCTTGGTTTGTACCACAACGCCTTCGGTGCCAGGTAGATTCAGTAGAATGCTCGGATGGGGTGAAAAGTTCAAGTCAAATAGGCCTCTAGCCCCCGTGTGCATTGCGCAAGCAGCTATCAAAAGCGGAGTGAATTGATTCGCTACGTACCGGAATCGGACCCTCCGGGCGGCTGGTCCAAAGCGGAGACATCCTCGGATACCATCCCAGCATGACGAACGATCTTTTCCCCCAGCATTGGCTCACCAATACGCTGCTCAATGACGCCTTTATTGAACAAAAGGCCAGCGAATTGGCGGCAAAGCCCTTGCCCCACGGGTTGGATGCCTGGCTGCACGCGCATTTTGATGCCCACACCCTGGCGGCACGCAACGAGGCGCAACTGGAGGAAAAATTCATAGCGCCATTGCTGGCGCAGTTGGGCTGGACCATGGCCTACCAGCAGGGCATCACCGTGCAAGGCAAGTTTGCTAAGCCTGACTACTGTTTGGTGATGCACGCGGAGCAAGAAGATGCGCTGATCGCCACCAAAGACCACCTGCTGATCACCGCCATTTGCGAATCCAAAGCGTGGGGGCAAAAGCTCGATACCGGCAAGGCAGACGCAAAAGACAACCCCCACCACCAGCTCCAAGGCTACCTCAGCACCCTGCGCGTGCGCTTCGGGTTTCTGACCAACGGCCGGCTTTGGCGCGTGTACGACACCGACAAGATCACCGCCAAAAAGACATTCATCGAGTTTGATCTGGAGAAAATTTGTGCACTGGAAGCAGGCACAGAGAAAACCAAAGCCCTTGCCCTATTTGCCTTCTTCTTTTGCCGGGACACCTACTTTCGACCTGCCGAGGGTGCAAAGGTAAGCCCCATCGCCCAGGCCATTGCGGCATCTGCAGATTTCACCCTGGCAGTAGAAGAAAACCTCAAGGCCGTGATCTACGGCTACGCGGGCGAGGATTCGTTGTTTGAAATCATGGGCCGAGCCATCTTCAAGGCCAGCCCCAAAGCGACTTTGGCCAGCGTCTACGAAAACAGTGTGGTGCTGTTGTTCCGTCTGCTGTTCGTTGTCTATTTTGAAGACAAGAATGCGGCCCTGCTGAAGGCGCACCCGTTTTACCAACGCTTCAGTCTGGACCAGATTTTTCAGAACCTGCGTGGCCAGAGCCCGGACCGCGACCCGCTGCACGATGGCGTGTACGCGCTCAAACAACTGTTTGCCATGCTCGACGGCGGTGCTGAGGACATTGACATCCCCCTGTTCAACGGCGGCTTGTTTGACCCAGCACGCGCACCGCTGCTGCTGCGCCCCAAGATATTCAGCAACGCCACCCTGCGCCAACTGCTGGAAAAGCTGCTCTACAAGACCCACCGGGGCAACACGCTGTTTGACACCAAGCGCGATTTCAAGAACATGAGCGTGACCCACCTGGGCCGCATTTACGAAGGTCTGCTGGAATTCCGCTTCGAGCGGGCTACCGAGAATGCGGTTTATCTCGAATTCGAGAGCAGCGCGACCAAGGGAAAAGTCGTCGAAGCCTATTTCGACGCCTATGACAGTGCCAAACTGCGCAAGGAAAAGGGCTTCAAGTCCCTGCGCGAGGTCAGCGTCAAAAAAGGCGAAGTGTTTCTCAAAAGCGCCAGCAACTCCCGCAAGACCACCGCCAGCTACTACACCGAACCCGTGTTGTCGCAACCCCTGGTCAAGGCCAGCGTGGACCACGCCATAGCCTCGGCTATTTCCGCCACGCAAGACGGTGACACCGCCGATGGCCGCGCGTTCATGAACCTCAAGATTCTTGATAACGCCTGTGGCAGCGGCCACTTCCTGGTGGAAGCCCTGGGCTACCTGACCGACCTGGCCCTGGCCCGGCTGGACACGGACGTCGCATTGCAGCAGCTGGTGGGTGAAGAACGCGCCAAGATCACCGGGCAACTGCAGTTTCTGAACCTGGACTATGTGCCCGAGGACGCGCAGATACTGAAGCGCGCCTTGCTCAAGCGCTGCATCTTTGGCGTGGACCTGAACCCCTTTGCCGTGGAGCTGGCGCGCCTGTCCCTGTGGATGGACAGTTTCATCTTTGGCACGCCGTTGTCGTTCATCGAGCACCATGTGCAACACGGCAACTCCCTCATGGGCGCCAGTGTGCAGGACTTCATCGCCTACAACGCGGTCGAGGTGGCGCAAAACGACTTTTTTGTCGAAGAGCTGGGTGCCCGTTTTGACGCGTTGCGAGGCGTCATGCAAGAGCTGGACGCCATGCGCGACACCACCGCCGAAGAAGTGGAGCAGTCCAAGGCGCTGTGGAAGAACACCATTGCCCCCAAGCTCAACCTGCTGTCGCGCGCCCTGAGCTTTGTGTGCACCGGGCGCGCCATGCTGGCCGAGGGCGACACCAAGGCCTGGGAGGCGCTGAAGAAAACACCCGACATCATTACCCAGCTGTTTGACGATGGCGCCAAGAAGAGCCTTGCCCTCAAACAGGTAGAAGCCTATGCCGCCAAATACCACTTCTTCCACTTTGAAGTGGCCTTTCCCGAGGCCTTTGCCGGTGGCAAGCGCGGCTTTGACATCATTGTGGGCAACCCGCCGTGGGACAAAACCAAGTTCTCGGACGCCGACTTCTTCCCCCAGTACCACAGCAACTACCGCAGCCTGAAAAACACCGAGAAAGCCGCCGTGCAACAGCGCCTGCTGGAGAGCGCGCACATTGCCAGCGCCTACGCAGCCGCCAAGCGTGACATGGAAGTAGCGGACGATTACTACACCGCCGCCTCGCCGCTCAACAAGGGCGCTGGCGACGGCAACTTGTTTCGCCTGTTTGTGGAGCGAAACCTGGGCCTGCTGGCCGCGGGCGGCAGCCTGAACTACGTCCTGCCCAGCGCGCTGATGTTTGAAGAAGGCTCCACCATTCTGCGCAAGCACATCTTCACGCACTGCCAGATGCCGTTTTTCTGGAGCTTCGAGAACAACAAGGGCATATTCCCCGACGTTCATCGCAGCTACAAATTTGCATTGATGCAAGTGGTCAACACCCCACCGGAGAGCTTGGATGCGGGCACCATCGATTCCGCTTTTTATGTGCTGGATGCGGCTGAATTGAATGACCCCGCACGCCATGTGCCGTACCCGGTCAAGACGCTCAAGACACTGTCGCCCGAGCACTGGGCGCTGATGGAACTGCGCAATGGGGATGACCTGGTGATTCTGGAGAAGTGCTACGCGGCGTTTGCGGCCTTGTCCGAAAACTGGCTGGATTTCCGGCGCGAGTTGCACATGACCGATGACAAAGACCTCTTTATTGAGAAAGAGGCACCGGGCTTGCTGCCGCTATATGAAGGCAAGATGATCTGGCAATACAGCCATGTGCACGATGCAGCGCAGTACTGGCTGGACGCCGACGCGTTTGACGAACGCATGAAGAGCAAAGAGCTGCACCGCATGGCGCAAGACCTGGCGGTGCCCAAATCGAAAGTTTCCCAACACGCCGCAGCCATTCGCTATGACCGTGAGTTTGTTCGGTTAGGTTTTAGGGAGGTGGCCAGCGACACCAACGAGCGCAGTTTGATTTTTTCCCTGCTACCCAAGAACACGGGCAACGGACACACGCTTTTCGCTGATGTCGCAAAAACCTATTTCCTTGGTTCAGATGGTCAGGTAGACGTGAAGGTCGTTTCACCGTTGCGCCTGCTATTTGCGCTGGCATGGTTCAACGCCTTGCCCGTGGATTGGCTGGCACGTTTCATGATCCAAATCCACATCAGCAAAACCTACCTGTTTCGCCTGCCCATGCCCCAACCCAGCGACGACGAAATCCGCAGCAACCCGGTCTACACCCAGTTGGCCAAAAACGCGCTGCTACTGACGCTGGCCGCACCCAGCCCCAAGTCGTGGGACGATTTTGGTGAACTGGCCCCGCTGTTTGACGTGCAGAAACAGGATGTGCCCTACACATTGAAGGCACAAGACATCCTGCGCGCCCAGAACGACAAACTGGTGGCCCAGCTCTACGGCATCACCGACGCCGAGCTTTCCCACCTGCTGCGCAGCTTCAAGGTCATGGCCAACAAGCGGCCCGAATACGTGGCGCTGCTGCAGTGAGCTTCAGTGGCGGTTCTGGTTTTCAATGAAATTTGCGCATTTTTAAGCCAAATCGGGCTGTAGCCACCGTGTACATTGCGCAAGCAGCTATCAAAAGCGTAGTGATATGCGGCCCTTGCGGCCCCTCCGTGCGCACTATGCGCCCTGGCGCATCCACCCCAGCCCCTGCGTGGTGGCACCCGGGGTGGCACCCAGGCGCGGCCGGTACTCGCAGCCCACCCAGCCCACCCAGCCGCATTGCGCGGCCACCTCGTCGATGACGTTCAACAGATATGGGTAGTGGAGCTCACCCACATCGGGCTCGTGGCGCTCGGGCACGCCGGCAATCTGGAAATGCCCCACCCGCCCGGTGGGCAGGTACTGGCGGATTTTGCTGGCCACATCGCCTTCCACAATCTGGCAGTGGTACAGGTCAAACTGCACCTTCAGGTTGGGCGCGGCGATGCGCTGCACCAGGGCGTGGGCCGCGTCCTGGCGGTTGAGCAGGTAGCCGGGAAAGTCGCGCGGGTTGATAGGCTCCACCATCACATCGCGTCCGGCGTTGCCCGCTTGTTCGGCAGCCCAGGCCAGGTTGGCCTCATACGTGGCCTGCAATGCGGCGCGCTCGGCACCGGCAGGTGCCAGCCCGGCCAGCACATGGATGCGCGGGCAGTCCAGCGCTGCGGCATAGTCCAGTGCGCGCGCAAAGCCATCGCGGAACTCCACCTGGCGCTGCGGCAGGCAGGCAATGCCGCGCTCGCCCGCCTCCCAGTTGCCGGGCGGGGCGTTGATCAGCACCTGTTGCAAGCCGTTGTCACGAAGGCGCTGCGCCAGGTCTTGCGCGGCAAAAGCATAGGGAAACAGGCATTCCACCCCCTGAAAGCCGTCACTGGCAGCCGCGGCAAAACGGTCCAGAAAGGCGTGCTCGTTATAGAGTAGGCTGATGTTGGCGGCAAAGCGGGGCATGGTGGGTCTCTCCGAATAGGCCTTTTCAATGCCGCGCATACACGCTGGTGCGCCCGTCCGGCCCCACCAGCATGGTGTTGAAGGCTTCACGCCGGATATCTTTGGCTTGCCCGCCGTTGTCCAGAATCGTGCAGGCGGTGTCGCAGATCGGGTTGTAGCTTTCGCGGCCCGGTGCTCCTCTGGGCAAGCCCGGCACCGCCAAGCCGCGTGCGATGGGCTTTTCCTGCAACAGCAACAGGACGTCCTGTGCGGGCACATGGCCCTCCAGAAAATAGCGGCCCACCTTGGCCGTGTGAACCGATTCGAGGGCAGAGGGCACGTTGAGCCAGCGTTTGATTTTGGGCATGTCCGCCTGTAGCTTCTCTTCAATGGTCACGGTAAAACCGTTTTGCCGCAGATGGTCGGCCCAGTCGATGCACGCCAGGCAGGGGCTTGGCGCGTAGATCACAACCGCGGGCAATGCAAGCGGCTCGGCTGCACGGGTGGCAGCATGCGACCAGGGTAGCAGCAGCAGGGCAACCGCACAGAAAAAGGCGCGCATCAGCAGGCCTTGACCGGTTTGCCGGGCTTGCAGCCCTTGAGGATCCACAGTGAAATTTCACCCGCAATTTCGTCCGCACGCACTTTGCGCGCCATGCTCAGCACGTCGCGCCCGTCGTTGGTTTTGAGCAGCGGGTCGGCACCGGCCTGCAAGAGCAGCATGGCGTTGTCCTTGCGGGTGGAAAATGCGGCCATGTGCAAGGCGGTGCGGCCATCAAAGTCGCGGGCGTTGGGGTTGGCGCCAGCTGCCAGCAATGCCTTGAGCGCTCCGCTGTCACCGTTCATGGCGGCATAGTGCAGGGGGCTGGCGCCCAACGGGGTGCGGGCGTCGCGGTTTTGGGCAGCTGCTTTCAACAGGCTTTCCACATCCTGTCGCGAGCCCATGCGGGCCGCGTCGTGAATAGGCGCCTCATTCATGCCCGCAATCACGTCAGGGGTGGGTTGCGTTTGTGCCCAGGCCGTCGGCAAGCAAAGGGCCATCGAGATGGCAAGCCACACCATTTTTAGATTCAACTGTCGTTTCATTGCATCGTTACCTGGTTAAGGGTTCAAAGTAGGGGAACTTCACTGTTCAGGGTTGCACCGTCTGGATCAGGGTCAAATAGGCCAGTATGTCCTGCAAGTCCTGCGCCTTGAGTTCGTTCAGAATGCCGCGCATTTCCACTTCGTCGTGTGAGCGCTCTCCGGTCACAAAGCTGGTCATCTGCTTCATCAGGTAGCTGGTGTACTGCCCCACCAGGCGGGGAAACTTGCCGCGACCCATGCCGTCTTTCCCGTGGCAGGCAAAGCACTCCTTGTTGTAGATTTTCTTGCCGTTCTCCAGATCACCCGGCGCCCGGGGAATGATCATGACTTTTTCCATCGCGGTCAGGCGTGTCAGGGCATCGTCATCGGGTTTGAAGTCTGGCCACCGGGTTGGCAGTTCGATGGCGGCCAGATAGGCAGAGACATCCTCTGCATCCTGGTCCGACATTTCCCGCTCCTGGGTGTAGGGGAACATGGGCAGGTTCAGGCGGGTGCGGTTGCGAAAGGCCTTGAGCTGGTCGGCAATGTGGGCGGCACGCTGGCCACCAATGCGTGGGTATTCGCCCTTTTTGCCGCCCTGACCAAACTCGCCGTGGCAACCGGCGCAGGTGGCGTTGATCTCTTTGCCTTTCTCAAGGTTTTGCGCACCAGCCAGCTGCGCTGCGGCCAGCAGGAGTAGTGCAATCAGTCGTTGTTTCATCATGTTTCCGAAACCGGACCTGCCCGGGTAATGGCTGCTGATTGTGTGCGCCCCCGGCGTGGCGCGCCTTGATGAAACTTAAGTTTTTGGGCACATCCCGCTACATCAGCAGATGCTCGCCGGCGTTATCGCCCCCCAGCGTCACATAGTTGACCTTGCGGATGTCCATGAGTTTCTTGCCGCCCGAGTAGCTGATCGAGCTTTGCACGTCCTGCTCCATCTCAATCAGTGTGTTGGCCAGCTTGCCTTTGATGGGCTCCAGAATGCGTTTGCCCTCGACGTGCTTGTATTCGCCCTTGTTGAAGTCGCTGGCCGAGCCGTAGTATTCCTTGTACAGCTTGCCGTCTACTTCGACCGTTTGCCCTGGTGACTCCTCATGCCCTGCAAACAGCGAGCCGATCATGACCATCGTGGCGCCAAAGCGGATGCTCTTGGCAATGTCGCCATGGTCGCGGATGCCACCGTCGGCAATGATGGGCTTGGTCGCCACGCGGGCACACCATTTGACGGCCGACAGTTGCCAGCCACCGGTGCCAAAGCCGGTTTTGAGCTTGGTGATGCAGACTTTGCCCGGGCCAATGCCGACTTTAGTGGCATCTGCGCCCCAGTTTTCCAGGTCGATCACGGCCTCAGGTGTGGCCACGTTACCCGCTATGACAAAAGTCGCCGGCATCTTGCCCTTGAGGTAGATGATCATGTCGCGCACGCTGTCCGCATGGCCGTGGGCGATGTCAATGGTCACGTACTCGGGTGTCAGCCCCAGCTCGGCCAGAGTGTCCACGGTAGCGTAGTCGGGCTTTTTGACACCCAGGGAGATGGAGGCATACAGCCCCTTTGCCTTCATGTCCTTGACGAACTGCACGTTGTCCAGGTCAAAACGGTGCATCACATAAAAGTAGTCGTTTTGCGCCAGCCAGACGCAGATGGTTTCATCCACCACGGTCTTCATGTTGGCAGGCACCACCGGCAGGCGGAATTTGCGCCCGCCCAGTTCTACACCGGCATCGCATTCGGAACGGCTCTCCACGCGGCACTTGCGGGGCAACAAAAGAATGTTGTCGTAGTCAAAAATTTCCATGGTCCAAGCTCCTCAAACAATTTCAAGAAAAGATTTCAAAAAAGTGGACGCTTGGATCAGACCCGGCCAAAAAAAACCGGGTGCCAATTGCTTGGGCCCGGTGATTGATTTTACGCACGTTGCGGGGTAGGGGGCAGATCTTCTTGGTTGATCTTCGTAACAGATC
>CAJAVE010000142.1 GCA_903945325.1 uncultured beta proteobacterium
CCTGGCCCACTGCATCTGCACTGGCTTTGCTGGTGATGGCCGCCGCAATCCCGGCTGGCACGCCGTAGCCCATGGCGCCATTGGTGGGTGCCAGTTGGGTCTTGTGGCCGCTGGCCAGGCCGGTGTAGCGGTAAAAACGGTGCAGCCAGCTGGCAAAGTTGCCTGCGCCATTGGTCAACACGGCGTCTGGCGGCAAATGCTTTTGCAGTGTGGCGATGACGCTGTGCATATCCACCAGGCCACGCTCGGTGTCGGCAGGCAAATCTTTGATCGGGCTGGCTTGCAGGTTGGCCTGGTAGTCGGCATTGCAGCCTTGCGTCCACGCTTCCCATGGGACATCGACCGGGGCAGTCAGCACTTCCAGCGACCGTGCGGCCGCGCGCATGCTGGCGTGGATGGCCAGGTCGGCCTGGTAAACACGGTTCAACTCTTCGGCGCTGGCGTGGATGTGCACCAAGGTTTGCTTGCTGCGCGGGGCCAGTAGCAAGGTATAGCCACCGGTCGTCATCTCGCCCAGGCGCGGGCCAATGGCAATGACCAGATCGCTCTCGCCAATCCGCTTGGCCAGCGCGGGGTTGATGCCGATGCCCACGTCACCCGCGTACTGCGGGTGGTGGTTGTCGAAGGTGTCCTGGAAACGGAAGGCGTTGCCCACCGGCAATCGCCAGTTCTCTGCAAAGCGTTGCAAAGCCTGCGCGGCCAGCGGCGTCCAGCCCCCACCACCGGCAATGACAAACGGGCGCTCTGATTTCAATAGCAGCTCGCGCAATGTGCGCAAGGCCCCGGGGTCACTCCAGGCATCCGACGACTCTACACGCGCCAGCGGCGCAGGCAACAGGCCGGTCGCAGGATTGGGTTTGAGGGACTGCACCAGCATGTCTTCAGGCAGCACCAGCACCACGGGGCCGGGTCGGCCATTCATGGCGGTGGCAAAAGCACGGGCAATGTATTCGGGGATGCGCGCCGCGTCGTCAATGCGCTCCACCCGCTTGGCCATGCCTAGGGTGCTGGGGCCAAACATGGCGCGGTAGTCCATCTCCTGAAACGCTTCGCGGTCGCGCTGGTCGCTGGCCACGTCACCCACCAACAGCACCATGGGCGTGGAATCCTGAAACGCCGTGTGCACGCCAATGCTGGCATTGGTGGCGCCCGGTGCGCGCGTCACAAAACAGACGCCCGGGCGACCGGTGAGCTTGCCGTGGGCCTCGGCCATAAAGGCGGCGCCGCCCTCCTGCCGGTTGACGATGAACTGGATCTGCTCGCGGTAAAGGTGAAAGCCATCCAGCACCGCCAGATAGCTCTCACCGGGTACGCCAAAGGCGTGGGTCACACCCTGCGCGATCAGGCACTGGACCAACAGGTGGCCAGCGATATGAGGGGTAGGAAGAGGGTCGGAAAGTGCGGTGTTGGGAGCAGTCATGCAGCTATTGTGCATGGACTGCTTTACCCGCCTCACCCGGCAGGACTATGGTTTTCGAGGCCGCGCCAGGTGGTGGCTTCCGGTACCCCGGTGCATCACTTTGTCTGTGGCCAAGGCGTCGCCAGGTTTGTAGCTTGGGCCACTGTTCAGGCGCTCGTAGTAAGGCGCGAACTCGGTATTGGCCAGTGCCAGCAAATCTTGCAGGTCGTCCAGTACAAAATAGACTTCCTGAAAGTCGTCAATGCGGTAGTGGGTGCGCATGACGCGTTCCAGATCGAACGCGATGCGGTTAGGCGAGTCACTCTGGATGGAAAACCGGCTCTCGGAGAATGACGACGCAATGCCCGCTCCGTAAATGCGCATGCCGTCTTGCTGCTGCACCAGACCAAATTCCACGGTGTACCAGTAGACGCGTGCCAGTTCGGTCAGCTTGCCCAGGCTCTGGGCGCGCAGGCCACCCTTGCCATAGGCCTGGATGAAGTCCGCCATCAACGGGTTCATCAGCATCGGTACATGGCCAAACACGTCGTGAAAGACATCGGGCTCTTCCAGATAGTCCAGTTCGTGCGCGCCGCGAATGAAGTTGCCCGACGGGAAACGCCGGTTGGCCAGGTGATCAAAGAACACCTCGTCGGGCACCAAGCCCGGCACCGCCACGACTTGCCAGCCTGTGGCTTTGTGCAGGGTCTCGGACAATTCTTCAAAGTTGGGTATGCGCTCGGCCGACATGGGCAGCTTGTTCATGCCGTCCACAAAGGCATCGCAGGCCAGGCCGGGCAAGAGTCGGGTCTGGCGCTCATACAGCGTTTTCCACACCGCGTGCTGCGCCAGGGTGTAGGCGGCCCAGCCCTGGTCTACCGTCCAATCGGCGCGCAGGGGTGCAGCCGCCGGCCCGGCAGCCAGACCGTGTTTGCGATTGTCGATGCTGGTTTCCATGGCAGCCCCCGGGTCAGCCAGCCGTGGGAGTGGATGCGTATCCCGCAAAGGCCTGATCACACAGTTGCGCCATGTCGATGTCATTGCTACTCAGGCCATCCACATCGTGCGTCGTCCAGGTGATGGTCACCTGGTTGTACACATTGCTCCACTCCGGGTGGTGGTTGTGCTTCTCGGCAGCAATCGCTATCTGGGTCATGAAAGCAAAGGCCTGAATGAAGTCGGCCAGCACAAACTCGCGGGTGATGGCCTCGCCGTTCGTACTGAGCGTCCAGTGGGGCAGCGCGCCCAGCTCCAGCGCGGTCTCGGTGGTATTGAGTTTGCGCATGGTCAATCTGCCGTGATGACGCCACGGCGCAACTGGTCGCGCTCCATGGATTCAAACAACGCCTTGAAGTTGCCTTCGCCAAAACCATCGTCGCCCTTGCGCTGGATGAACTCGAAGAACACCGGGCCCAGCACGGTTTGCGAGAAGATTTGCAGCAGCAGGCGGCGTTCGCCCTCCTTGCTGACGCCGTCCAGCAAAATGCCACGGCTTTGCAACGCCGCCACGTCTTCACCGTGGTTGGGCAGGCGGCCTTCCAGCATCTCGTAGTAAGTGGCAGAGGGTGCCGTCATCAGTGGCACGCCCGCTTTCTTCAGGCTGTCCAGCGTGGCGATCAGGTCGTCGCTCAGTAGCGCAATGTGCTGTATACCTTCGCCGTTGAATTGCATCAGGTACTCCTCGATCTGGCCCGATTTACCTGCCGCTTCTTCGTTCAGCGGGATACGGATCATGCCGTCGGGCGCGGTCATGGCGCGCGAGGTCAGGCCGGTGTACTCACCTTTGATGTCAAAGTAGCGGATCTCGCGGAAGTTGAAAATCCGCTCATAAAAGCTGCCCCAAAACGCCATGCGCCCGCGGTACACGTTGTGGGTCAGGTGGTCGATGATCTTCAGGCCATGGCCCACCGGGTGGCGGTCTACGCCGGGAAAAAAGTCAAAGTCGATGTCGTAGATGGACTTGCCATCCTCAAAGCGGTCAATCAGGTACAGCGGCGCGCCACCAATGCCTTTGATCGCCGGCAGGCGCAGTTCCATGGGGCCGGGTGGTATCTCTATAGGCTGGGCGCCCTGCTCCAGCGCGCGGGCGTAGGCCTTGTGCGAATCACGTACCCGAAACGCCATGCTGCAGGCACAGGGGCCGTGCTCGGCCGCAAAGTAGGCGGCATGGCTTTTGGGCTCGCGATTGATGATGAAGTTGATATCGCCCTGGCGGTACAGATCCACATCCTTGGAGCGGTGGCGTGCCACATGCACAAAGCCCATTTGCTCGAACACCGGCTCCAGCACGCCAGGTGTGGGGGAAGCGAATTCGACGAACTCAAAACCCATGAGTCCCATCGGGTTGTCAAAAAGGTCGGCCATAGTGTCTCCAGGTTGGCTTGTTTTCAAAACATTGATTGTGGTCAAGACCGTGTACACGGTGTACGCAAACTGCGCCGTAGAAACCCCAATCTATGCATAATTTATGCATGAATCAAGAAAAATATGATGATCTCCTGCTGGACAAGTTCGATATCAGCTTGCTGGCCGCATTGCAAAAGAATGCCCACGCCACCAACCAGCAGGTTGGCGAGCTGATTCACCTGTCGGCGTCCCAGGTGAGCCGGCGCATCCAGCGCCTCGAATCCGGGGGCATCATCCGACGCTATGTGGCCCTGCTGGACGCGGACACCCTAGGCCTGGGTGTGCGGGCCATCAGCTACGTGACGCTGAGCCGCCATGGCGGTGACGAGGGGTTGGCCTTTGAGCGGGAAATTGCGGCTATTCCCGAGGTACTGGACTGTTACTCGGTAGCCGGTGAGTCGGACTACATCCTGCAAATCGTGGCAGCCGATTTGGGGGTTTTGTCCGATTCAGTGCTGCGAAAACTCACGCGTATCAATGGCGTGGCCCATATTCGGTCCAACATTGTGCTGAACTGCATCAAGTCAAGCACCGAGCTGCCACTGGGGCATATTGGACGTTCCGATGGCGCCGCGCGCAGGGTGCGCGTAGCTATTTGAATGAATTTTTCGAAAAGTCGACGTTTTTTCCTCAAGCTTGCAAAAACCCGGTCGATATACCAAGTGAGCGTAAAAGTTTAGTTACGCCCCGCCCCGCCGATGTGCCTATGCAGCGGCAGGTGATCCGTATGACAACGTATCAGAGGTATCTATATGGCTATCAGTTCAATTACTACGACAGAGCCCGCAAAAGCGCCGCCCAAAGCGGCCGCCGTCGAGGCTACCCAAGCTGCTGGTGAACGCAAGCAGCTGAACAATGACAGGTCTGCGCAAGAAGCAGAAGCTGCCAAGGCAGCAGAAAAAGCCAAAGCTGCCAAACCGGTCAGCAACACCCTGGGGCAGACCATCGGCGGCACACTGAATGTGACGGCGTGAGGAGATTTTGGTTCGCCTTGAATCAATGAAAGGCTTTGAAAAGCCATGACAAACCTATCCATACAACGACCCGCATCCGATACGATGGCCGCTGCTCCGCGCGCACTGGCACCCGTGGCGGCGGCGACCAGTTCAGTCACGTCTTCGAAAGCTGGAGCCGTCAAGCCGGACACGGCACACGCAGCGCCACAGGTAGCAAAACCTGCGCTTTCGTCTGAAGAGCTCAAGAATCTGGCGAGTGAAATACAGCGCAAAGTGTCAGCCATTTCATCCGACCTGCAGTTTTCGGTCGATGAGGAGACTGGCAAAGACCTGATCAGGGTGACTGATCGCACGACGAAGAAAATTGTGTGGCAATTTCCTTCCGAAGAAGCCCTGAACATCACCAGGGCACTGGACCAGTACCAAAAAGGCGTGATGCTGAACCGCAGTGCTTAAGCACCAGCAGCGCACCATGGCTGCTGGTTCACATAGTCCGACAGATACACCGAAAACCGCTGGGCTGCAGGAGACAGCGGTCGGTCGCGCCGGGTAAAGACAAAAAACTTGCGCTGCACCAGCGGATCCACCAACGGTCTGCTCTGAAGTTGGTGCAGTCTGATCAGGCTGCTGGCGTATGGCAAACACGTCGTCACCCCCAGACCCGCGCTGACCATGGCAAACGCCGTCGTCATGAAGCCCACCTCGTTAGCCGGATTGAGCGCCTCGTCGTGCAACGAATCATGCAGATCGACCCGCAGGCGGTGGGTAAATTCGCCCTTCAAGGCGATCACCGGATAGCGCAACGCATCGTCCCAGCTCACGCGCTTCTTCTTGTTCAACGGGTGGTCAGGGCGAAACACCACGACGAACGGAATCTCAAACAATGTTTGGGCTTCAATATCGGCAGACGGCTCGCGCTCCGGGCCAACTCCGAAGTCTACTTCGCCACTGTGCACCTTTGACATCACCTGGTCCACCATGCAGTCCACCAGGCGTATCTCGATATCGGGGCACTCCCGTTTGAACCCCGCAATAACCTCGGGCAAGACTGAGGCTGACATCAATTGCGGCGCTGCGATGCGCACCAATCCGCGCTTGAGCGCCTTGAGGTCGCTGATGGTGTCCAGCGCACCATCCAGGTCTTGCAACAAGCGCGCAACCAGCGGGTAAAACTCGCGCCCTACTTCCGACAGGCCAACTTTGCGCGTACTGCGGTTCACCACCTGCACTCCGAGCGCCAGCTCCAGCTCCTTGATCAACCCGCTCAGGGCCGACTGCGTGACATGCAGACTCGCCGCAGCGTCGGTAAAGCTGTTGGTCTGCGCCAGGGCAACAAAGGCGCGCAATTGGCGCAGAGTGATATTCATTAGTATTCAGAATAAATTCATCATAAAAATCTGCTTGAATGATAGATCAAACTCCCCTCTAATGGCAGCCATCGATAAGCCAGTCCAACAAGCCGTTCAACGATTTCCAGGAGCCCAACATGACCATCAAGAAGATTCACCACGTCGCCTACCGTTGCATCAACGCCAAGGAAACCGTCGAGTGGTACGCCAAGCACTTGAACATGAACTTTGTACTGGCCATCGCCGAAGACGAAGTGCCCTCCACCAAGGCGCCAGACCCCTATATGCATGTCTTCATCGACGCGGGCGCGGGCAACATCCTTGCCTTTTTTGAGCTGCCCAACAGCCCGGCCATGGACCGGGATCACAACACACCGGCATGGACTCAACATCTGGCCTTTGAAGTGGGCAGCATGGACGAACTAGAGGCCGCTAAAGCCCGACTGGAAGCCGCTGGAATTGACGTCATCGGCATCACCGACCACACCATCTTCAAATCCATCTATTTCTTTGACCCCAGCGGCCACCGCCTGGAGCTGGCCTGCAACACCGCCACACCGGCCATGGCCAAAGCACTGGATGACGTGAAGTGGGACATGCTTAACGAATGGGAACGCACCAAAAAGGCACCCAAGCACGCCGCCTGGATGCACGATGGCAAGGGCTTTGTGGCAGCCTGAACCCGCATGACCGTGCTGAACGAAACCCACAATCCCCAGCTGCGCAGCTGGGTGGCCTCGGCCAACACTGAAGGCTGCGACTTCCCGATACAGAACCTTCCGTTTGCCGTGTTTCGCGTTCCGGGGAATCCCCACCTCTTTCACGTTGGGGTAGCCATTGGCGACCAGATGGTGGACCTGACTGCGGCCCATGCCAGCGGTGTTTTCAATGACGCCGGGCCTTTGGCGCAGGCGGCTGCACAGGCGTGCTGCGCGCCCACCCTGAACCTGTTCATGGCGCTGGGATCAGCGGCGTGGTCTGCGTTGCGCCTGGCCCTCTCAAGCGCGCTGCGCGAAGGTGCGCCACAACAAACTGCCCTGCAAGTCTGCCTGGTGCCGCAAGCCAACGCCGAGTTTGCCGTGCCAGCCCACATCGGTGACTACACCGACTTTTACACCTCGGTTCACCACGCTACCAACATCGGCAAACTGCTGCGGCCAGACAACCCCCTGCTGCCCAACTACAAGTGGATTCCCATTGGCTACCACGGCCGTTCGTCCAGCATTGGCATCTCGGGCCAACAGGTGCGGCGTCCGTTGAGCCAGGTCATGCGCCCCGGCGCCACTGAACCGGTTCTTGCACCCAGCGCGCGCCTGGATTACGAGCTGGAGGTGGGCATTTTCATCGGCCCCGGAAACACGCTGGGCAGCCCGGTGCCCATGGCGCAGGCTGAGCAGCACGTGTTTGGCATGTGCCTGTTCAACGACTGGTCGGCCCGCGACGTGCAAGGGTGGGAATACCAGCCACTGGGACCATTCCTCTCCAAAAACTTTGCCAGCACGCTATCACCCTGGGTGGTGACCATGGAGGCGCTGGCACCCTACCGCCAGGCATGGACGCGCGATGTTGTTGATCCACAGCCCCTCGCCTATCTCGATTCTCCCGAGTTGCGCCAGAGTGGCGCCATCGGCATCGAACTGGAAGTTTTCATCCAGAGCGACGCCATGCGCAACAAAGGCATGCCCGAGCACCGTCTCTCACACAGCAATTTCCGCGATGCGTACTGGTCAGTCTCGCAAATGGTGGCACACCACACAGTCAATGGCTGCAACTTGCGGCCTGGCGACTTGCTGGGCAGCGGCACCCAGTCTGGGCCTACTGAAGGGGAAGCAGGCTCAATGATGGAGCTCTCCAAGGGCGGCAAGCAGTCCATGACGCTACCCTCAGGCGAAGCCCGCACGTTTCTGGAAGACGGCGACACCGTGATTTTCCGTGGCGCCTGCACCGCACCGGGTGCTGCACGCATTGGCTTTGGCGAAGTGCGTGGCACGCTGCTGCCAGCGCATCCGCAGCCATAACCGGACGTTTTCTATGCTCACATTGCACAGCTACTTTCGCAGCTCGGCGTCTTACCGGGTTCGCATTGCGCTCAACCTCAAGGGATTGGGCTACACCACCATTCCAGTGCACTTGTTGAAGGGGGGTGGCCAACAACACAGCAGCGACTACCAGCGCGTCAACCCCGCCAAACTGGTGCCCACGCTGGTGGACGACGGCCACGCCATCGGGCAGTCGCTGGCCATCATGGAATACCTGGATGAGACCCACCCCGAGCCAGCCCTCTTGCCGCGCGACCCGCTGGGCCGTGCCCGTGTGCGTGGCCTGGCCCAGTCGGTGGCTTGCGAGATTCACCCACTCAACAACCTGCGTGTGCTGCAGTATCTGGACAACGACCTGAAGGTGGACGAGGCCACCAAGGCCACCTGGTACCGCCACTGGATCACGCTCGGGTTTACCGCGATAGAAGGCATGCTGGCCAAAGATCCGGCCACGGGCACCTTTTGCCATGGCAATGCGCCTGGTCTGGCGGACTGCTGCCTGATCCCACAAATCGCCAACTCACGCCGCTTTGATACGCCGCTGGAAGCTTTCCCCACCATCCGCCGCATCGAAGAAGCCTGCCTGGCGCTGGACGCATTTGCCAGGGCTGCGCCGCAGTTGCAGCCCGACGCGGTTTAAGATCGGGTACCAGCACGCCACCGGCACATGCGCGGATCTGTTACCTGAAAGCCAGCGATGAAGTCCTTACCTGAATCGATATACCCGGCCCTGTTTCAAAATCTGCCAGACGGTGTTTTCCTGATAGACCCGCAGACCTCCCGCATCCTGGACTGCAACGAAGCAGCCCTCAGGCAAGTCGGCATGGCGCGTGATGAGGTGCTGGATCAATCCGTGTTGAGCCTGCAGAAGGACGTGGTGGGTGCGGAGCAATGGGCCAGCATCGCGCAGGCCATTCGGAACATCAATGGGTTCATTTTCATCGGTGCCCACCGCCACAAGAGCGGTGCGGACGTGCCGGTTGAGGTTCACACCAGCGCCTTCACCTTTGAAGGCCAAGAGTACTTTCTCTCGGTGGCGCGCAACATCACCGAGCGCGTCGCTCTGGAGAGCGACCTGGACAGCCGCGACGTGCAACTGCGCTTTGCACTCAGTGACGCCTCGGATGGGCTGTGGGACTGGAACCTGCAAACCAACGAAGTGTTTTTCAGCCCCCAACTCAACCGCATGCTGGGCTACGGACCGCACGAGATGAAGCCAACATTGGCGACCTGGCTGGACAACCTGCACCCAGAAGATGCACAAAGCGTGCGCACCAACCTGGACGAACACATGCAGGGAAGGCGTGAGCGCTACGTCGCCGAATACCGCTTGCGCAACCGCAACGGCCACTACACGACCGGGGTCGGGTTTGCTCGCGAGACGCTCAGGGTCAACCCACCCGCGTCGTGGGTATGGTGCAAAACATTACTGACCGCAAACAGCTGGAGCTGACACTGCAAAACATTGCGTCTCACGACCCGCTCACCGGCTTGCTCAACAGGCACGAGTGCGATCACGTGCTGGGGCGTCAACTGGAATTGTGCCGACGGCTGAAAGTACCCATGGGTCTGTGCGTTTTTGACTTGGACCACTTCAAACAGGTCAACGACCAGTTCGGGCATGCAGTGGGGGACAAGGTGCTACAGCAGGTAGCGCACACCATAGCAACGCAGTTACGCACCACGGACTACCTGTTTCGCTGGGGCGGTGAAGAGTTCCTGTTGCTTTGTACCGACACGCCACTCAACGATCTTCGGTTGCTGGCAGAGAAATTGCGCGAATGTGTTGCGCAAATGGTGTGGGAACATGCCGGCGTACGACAGGTCATTACCTGTAGCTTTGGCGTGGCCAATTTTCCTGACCACGCGGGAGATGTCGAGAGCCTGTTCATCGCTGCCGACTCTGCGCTGTACCGGGCCAAGTCTCAGGGGCGCAACCGGGTGGAATGCGCCCAGCCAGTGGTGGCCACGAGCTTTCCGAAGATTTTCAAGCGGCAGATTCAAGTACAAAGTGCAACGGAATGCAGTGTAAGTGGTCTCACAGGTAGGTTGTAGAACACCTCATGCGGTGTGCGATAGCCCAGGCACTTTCGAGGCCGGTGATTGAGCAGGTACACCGCTTCATCGACCTGA
>CAJAVE010000143.1 GCA_903945325.1 uncultured beta proteobacterium
AATAAACCGACTGTGGAGCGGGGTAGGAGAATCGAACTCCTCGCTTTAGCTTGGAAGGCTAAGGTATTACCACTATACGAACCCCGCATAGATTTGCCTTGCAGTCAACAGTCAATTTATCACTGGTGGAGAGGGCTGGATTCGAACCAGCGTACTCGTAAGAGGGCAGATTTACAGTCTGCTGCCATTAACCACTCGGCCACCTCTCCAAGGTGAACCCCGGATTATGCCATGAAGTTTCGTCATTGCCCTACCCGGTGGCCAACAATTTTCTCTTTTGAGCCGATGTCGCAGTAAAGGCCACCGACTCAGCGATCGGCTGTGTGCGCGTCGCGCCAGGCGCGTGCCTGCGAAAAGTGGCCGCACCCGATAAACGGCAGCGGTGGGCGCAGTGCGGACAGGGGGGATGGGTGGTTGGCCGTCAGCACCAGGTGGCGACTGGCGTCGATCAGCGACCGTTTGCTCTGGGCATTCGCTCCCCACAGCATGAATACGGTCGGTTGGGCTCTCTGGGACACCTCGCGGATGATGGCGTCGGTCAGCAGCTCCCAGCCCTTGCCGGAATGGCTAGCGGGTTGCCCCTCTTCCACCGTCAGGCAGGTGTTGAGCAGGAGCACACCTTTTTGCGCCCACTTCACCAGGCTACCGCCGGGCTGCGGTAAGGCCGGGATGGGCGTACCCAGATCGCGCTGCAGCTCCTTGAAAATATTGCGCAGAGATGGAGGAAATGGCACACCCGGTGCCACGGAAAACGCCAACCCTTCAGCCTGGCCGCGCCCGTGATACGGGTCCTGACCCAGGATGACGACTCGTACGGCCTCGGGCGATGTCAATTGCAAGGCACGCAGCGGCTGGGGTGGAAAAATGATCGCCCCGGTCTGCAGGCGCCGCTGCAAAAACCCCAACAGTCCCTGCCCCGCTGCCGACTGAAAAAATCCATCCACCGTGGGCTGCCACCCTGGTGCAACGGTCCAGTCCGACGGATCAGTTGCTTGCAACTGGTCCACCGCGGGCGCGAGGGGAGGCGTTTCCATCCCGGGAGGCCTTTCGCTGGGAATCGCTGGTGACATGGCCCGGCTACGGCTCAGCCAAACAGGGCGGACAGTGCCTCGCCCGGATCCGGTGCGCGCATGAAGGCCTCGCCCACCAGAAAGGCGTTGACGCCGGCAGCCCCCATGCGCAACACGTCATCACGCGTCTGGATGCCACTCTCGGTCACCAGCAACCGGTCGATCGGAACCAGATACTTGAGCGCCAGGGTGGTGTCCAGCGTGACCTCAAAGGTTTTCAGGTTGCGGTTGTTGATGCCAATCAGTGGTGTTTTGAGCTTCAACGCACGCTCCAGTTCGGCACCGTCGTGTACTTCGACCAGTACCGCCATGTCCAGGCTGCGGGCAATGGCCTCCAGATCTTTCATCTGCGCGTCATCCAGGCAGGCAGCAATTAGCAAGATGCAGTCGGCGCCCATGGCTCGGGACTCATAAATCTGGTACGGGTCCACCATGAAGTCCTTGCGCAGCACCGGCAACTGGCAGCTGGCCCGCGCCTGCTTAAGGTAATCCACCTCGCCCTGGAAGAACTGCACGTCGGTCAACACCGACAGGCAGGCCGCACCGCACTCGGCATAGGACTGCGCGATATCGGCCGGGATAAAGTCTTCGCGCAATACTCCCTTGCTGGGGCTTGCCTTCTTGATTTCAGCAATCACAGCCGGTTTGCCTGCGGCAATTTTTGCCCTGAGTGCGCCCACAAAATCGCGCGTCAGCACCCGCGATTCGGCATCGGCCCGCACCACGGCCAATGGCTTGCGTGTCAGCGCAGCGGCCACTTCCTGGCGTTTGACTGCCACAATTTTGTCCAAAATATCGCTCATACTTTTCCTGATTAGTTGGGGTCAGAGCACATTTGCTGCGTAAAGTGGTCCGGCCCGCAAAGTTATTGAACGGCAAGTTCGCCCGATAGTTTGATTAGTGCCTGCAACTTGGCCTTGGCCGCGCCGGATTCGATGGCCTGGCGTGCCAGCCCGATACCGTCCATCATCGTAGACGCCACATTGGCTGCATACAGAGCCACGCCGGCGTTGAGCACCACAATGTCTTTGGGCGCGCCCGGCTGGTTGTCCAGGACACCCAACAACATGGCTTTGGAGTCTTCCGGTGTCACCACCTTGAGCGCCCGGTTGCTGGCCATGACCATGCCAAAGTCTTCGGGATGGATCTCGTACTCGGTGACCTGACCGTTCTTGAGTTCGCCCACCAGGGTGGAGGCGCCCAGGCTCACCTCGTCCATGCCGTCGCGCCCGTACACCACCACCGCGTGTTCGGCACCCAGGCGTTGCATCACGCGCACCTGAATACCCACCAGATCGGCGTGGAACACGCCCATCAGGATATTGGGCGCGCTGGCCGGGTTGGTCAGCGGCCCCAGCAGGTTGAAGATGGTTTTGATGCCCATTTCGCGGCGCACCGGTGCCACATTCTTCATGGCGGGATGGTGGTTGGGCGCAAACATGAAGCCAATGCCCTGCTCGGCCACGCAGCGGGCAATGGCTGCGGGCGACAGGTTGATATTCAGCCCCAGCGCTTCCAGCACGTCGGCACTGCCACTCTTGCTGCTGACACTGCGCCCACCGTGTTTGCTGACCTTGGCACCGGCGGCAGCGGCCACAAACATGGAACAGGTGGAAATATTGAAGGTGTGGGAGCCGTCGCCACCCGTGCCCACAATGTCCACCAGATGGGTTTTGTCGGCAATCTCGACCTTGGTCGAGAACTCGCGCATCACCTCGGCCGCAGCAGAAATTTCGCCAATCGTTTCCTTCTTGACGCGCAGGCCGGTGATCAGTGCCGCCATCATCACGTGGGACATCTCGCCGGACATGATTTGCCGCATCAGGTGCAGCATCTCGTCGTGGAAGATCTCGCGGTGCTCGATAGTGCGCTGCAGGGCTTCCTGCGCGGTGATCTGGCCAAGGGGTGTGGGCATGGTTTTTCCTTAGTGCTTTATGCGTGCGGCGATTCCGAGAGCGCCAAATTGATTCCAAAGGTGACGAAGAGGGCCCCGGCCACCCGGTCCAGCCACAGCATGCTGCGCTGGACCACGCTCGCGCGCCCCGCCAGCCAGGCCGCCGCCAGCGCCCAGCCCAGGTTCACCCACAGGCCGTTGAAGTTGAACAACAGTCCCAGCAACAGAAACGCCAGTGGCTTGTTCTCTACGGTAGGTGCAATGAACTGGGGCAAAAATGCCAAAAAAAACAGCGCAACTTTGGGATTGAGTACATTGGTCCAAAACCCGCGCAGGAAGACATTTTTATAGTCAAATGGGCATCTGGGCCCCGTGGAATGTGCGTGAGCAGCTTCCAGTTTGATAGCGGATTCAGCCCTGGATAGCAACAGGCGGCAGCCCACATACACCAGGTACGCAGCACCCACCCACTTGAGAACCATGAAAGCCGTGGCCGACGCGGCCATCAGCGCACTGACACCCACCGCTGCGGCCAGAATGTGAGCAAAACAACCCGCCGTGATACCCAGCGCCGCCACCATGCCCAAGCGCGCACCACCGCGCAGGGCGTTGGAGACGATGTACAGCACGTCTGGCCCCGGGGTCAGATTGAGCAGCAGGCCAGCGGCGACAAAGAGCAACAGTTGATCGAGCGGCATGGTCAAGCTCAGTACACACCCGCCCCGGACGCACGAACTTCGGGGGCCACTGTTTGCCGGTCACTGAAAAATTGGCGGATGCAGGCCAGCGTGTGGTCAATGCCTTGCGCATCGACATCCAGATGGGTCACAAAACGCAGCCCGATGAGGCCCGTAGCCAGCACACCGTGGACTTTCAGATGGTCCAGCAAGTCCGGGCCCAGGCCGCTGTTCACATCCACAAATACGATATTGGTCTGGGCCGAGCGCACGCTGAGGCCCTCAATGCCCTGAAGCCCCGTCGCCAGCCGCTGCGCCAGCCGATGGTCGTCGGCCAACCGCGCCACGTGGTGATCCAGCGCGTAACTGGCAGCGGCTGCCAGCATGCCCGTCTGGCGCATGCCACCACCGGCCATTTTGCGAATGCGGTGAGCACGCGCAATCAGCGTGCGGCTGCCGCACAAAGCAGACCCGACGGGCGCACCCAGCCCCTTGCTGAAGCACACCGACACACTGTCAAAGAGGCCGGTGATACGCCGCGCTGCGGCCACAATCGCTCCTGAATGAATAGCTGGTTGCGCATATTCCACGGGGGCCAGAGTCGTATTTGACCCAAAATTCTGAACATCCAACGCAGCCTGCTCGACTGCCGCGTTGAACAGCCGGGCGCCGTCCAGGTGGCACGCCAGGCCCTTGTCACGCGCCAGCTGCGTGGCCTGCGCCAGGTAGTCCATGGTCATGCGGTGGCCATTCCAGGTGTTTTCGAGACACAGCAAGCGGCTCTTGGCAAAGTGGCAGTCGTCGGGCTTGATGGCAGCGGCAATGTCAGCCAGGGCCATCTGGCCACTCGCGTCCTGCGCAAGAGGCTGGGGCTGTATGCTGCCCAGCACCGCGGCACCACCACCCTCGTACCGGTAGGTGTGGGCCAGCTGGCCCACGATGTATTCGTCACCCCGCCCACAGTGGGCCAACAGGGCGCACAGGTTGCTTTGCGTGCCGGTGGGCATGAAGAGGGCAGCTTCAAATCCCAGCATGGCGGCAATTTTTTCTTGCAGGGCGTTGACGCTCGGGTCGTCTCCAAACACGTCGTCGCCTAGCGGTGCCGCCATCATGGCTGCACGCATAGCCGCTGTGGGCTGGGTGACGGTATCACTGCGCAGGTCCACGACAGCAGATTTTTTCGAAAAGAAATCAGTCATATTGGCCTCCAGGCCCCGCAGGTATTGCGTAAGCAGCTATATTTTTCATAGTGAATGCGCGGCCGTTACCGCAAAAAGTTCTGCAGCATGGCGTGGCCGTGCTCGGTGAGTATCGACTCGGGGTGAAACTGTACGCCCTCCAGTCGCACCGCGTCAGCCAGGCCACTGTGGCGCACGCCCATGATCTCACCGTCGTCAGTCCAGGCGGTGATAGCCAATTCTTTGGGGCAGCTGGAGCGCTCAATGGCCAGCGAGTGGTAGCGGTTGACCGTGAACTGACTAGGCAAACCGGCGAAAACACCCTCACCCGTGGTGGTGATCACGCTGGTCTTGCCATGCATCAGCTGCTGGGCGCGGATGATTTTTCCACCCAGCGCGGCGCCTATGCTCTGGTGGCCCAGGCAAACGCCCAGTATCGGCAGCTTGCCCATGAAGTGCTGGATAGCGGCCACCGAAATGCCAGCCTCGTTGGGCGAGCAGGGGCCGGGTGACACCACGAGGCGGTCCGGATTGCGCGCTGCAATGCCTTCCACGGTGATCTCATCGTTGCGGAACACCTCTACCTGCGCGCCCAGTTCACCGAAGTACTGGACGATGTTGTAGGTAAAGCTGTCGTAGTTGTCCACCATCAATAGTTTGATTGGCTTGTTCATGGTGTTACTCCAGCCCTTCTTCAACCAGCTCACTGGCGCGCAACAAGGCGCGCGCCTTGGCTTCGGTCTCTTTCCACTCCAGCTCGGGCACGCTATCGGCCACCACACCGGCCGCCGCCTGCACATACAGGGTCTGGTCTTTGATGATGCCGGTGCGAATCGCGATGGCCACGTCCATGTCGCCGGCGTAGCTCAGGTACCCGCAGGCACCACCGTAAATACCGCGCTTGGTCGGCTCCAGCTGGTCAATCAGCTCCATGGCGTGGACCTTGGGCGCTCCGGTCAGGGTGCCTGCCGGAAAAGTCGCTTTGAGCACGTCCATGCTGGTCATACCATCCAGCAAAGTTCCTTCCACGTTGCTCACGATGTGCATGACGTGGCTGTAGCGCTCCACGCAAAACGCGTCGGACACCTTGACGCTGCCGATCTTCGCGATGCGGCCGATATCGTTGCGCGCCAGGTCGATCAACATCACATGTTCGGCCCGCTCTTTCGGATCGTTCACCAGGTCCACCTCGGCGGCCTTGTCCAGTTCAGGCGTGGCACCGCGGGGGCGGGTGCCTGCCAGGGGACGGATCGTCACTTTGGTGGCAGATACACCATCCACGTTGACCTGCTCCTGCCGGACAAGGATTTCTGGTGATGCCCCCACCACATGGAAGTCTCCAAAGTGGTAGTAATACATATAGGGGCTGGGGTTCAGTGACCGCAGTGCGCGGTACAGGCTCAGGGGTGATTCGGTGTAGCGCTTCTTGATGCGCTGACCTACCTGCACCTGCATGAAGTCGCCACCGGCAATCAGCTCCTTGGCGCGCTCCACGGCGGCGATGTAATCCGCCTTGGCAAAGTCGCGTTGCGCCGGGTAACCGGGTGTGGGCTTGACCGCGGGAATATTCACTGCCTGCGCGAGGCGCTCTTTCAGTTGGCGCAGGCGGCGCTTGGCACGCGAGTAGGCTTCGCTTTGGCCCGGGTCGGCATAGACGATCAGGTAGAGCTTGCCCGACAGGTTGTCGATGACGGCCAGTTCTTCGCATTGCAGCAGCAGGATGTCGGGGCAGCCCAGTTCGTCGGGTGGGCAACTGGCTTCGAGTTTTTTTTCGATATAGCGCACGGCGTCGTAGCCAAAGTAACCCGCCAGGCCACCGCAAAAGCGTGGCAAACCCGGACGCAAGGCCACCTTGAAGCGCTTCTGGTAGCTGGCAATGAAGTCCAAAGGGTTGGCAGCGGAGGTTTCCACCACCACGCCATCGGTCACCACCTCGGTTCGGGCATCCGCGCCGAAACCACTGGCGCGCAACAAAGTGCGCGCTGGCAGGCCAATAAAGCTGTAGCGCCCAAAACGCTCCCCCCCCACAACCGATTCGAGCAGGAAGCTGTTTTTTCCGGTATCGGCGTCCGCCAAGCCAGACTCGTTGGGCATGTGGGCCAATTTGAGGTACAGCGACAGCGGCGTTTCCAGGTCAGCGAAAGCCTGCGCCATGAGCGGAATGCGATTGAAGCCCTGGGTCGCCAGTGCTTGGAATTCGGGTTCAGAAATCACGGGGTATTACCTCTCTATGCAGTGCAACCACCTGGGCTGCCGACACACGCGGTCAGGACCGAGTGTGCCTTCATTCAAACCGATTCCCCAATAGGAGGGACGGACTGGGTGCGCGCAAGTTATCGGAGTGGGAATCCGTGCCGCTTGATCGCGCAGAGCCCTTGTGCGACGGGCTCAGGCATGACGGTCAGCGACCGCCAGGGCCAGGCTCCCCGGTCGCTACAACCCGTGATGAATAGGCGGTGAATGAACATGTGGCCAGTGTATCAAACCGCCCGAACCGACCCAACGAGGCGCAGTCGCACCAAAAACAAGGGTAAATCCGAAGACGTCAAAAGATCCAAGCGGCGCACAATCTGCTCACTAAAACGAACGACTGTTCACTTTTCAAACTGGATGTCCGAATGAACTTTGTAAAAACGCTGCTCATGGGAATGTTTGCTGTACTGGTCGGGGCGTCCTCCTTGGCAGCCACCATTGACATCGCGGGTGTGAAAGTCGAAGACCACGCGACTGTTGGCGGCACCAAACTACAGCTCAATGGCGCCGGCATTCGCTTCAAAGGGCCGTTCAAGGTCTATGTGGCCGAGTTATTTACCACCAAAAAAGTCACCTCCTGGGAAGAATTGCTTGCTGCGCCCGGCCCCAAACGTCTGACATTGGTTATGACCCGCGAAGTTGAAGCGGGACCGTTTGGCAAGCTGCTGACCCGCGGCATGGAAGACAACAACCCGAAGTCTGAAATGTCTAAACTGGTTCCAGGTCTGATCCGCATGAGCGAGATCTTTACCACCCAAAAGGTTCTGGTGCCGGGCGCTGTTATTCACACGGACTGGATTCCAGGCACCGGCATGGTGGTCACGGTCAATGGCAAAGTACAAGGTGAGCCCTTCAAGGAGCCCGAGTTCTTCAAGGCCCTGATGGGCATCTGGTTGGGCGCACAACCCGCTTACTGGAAGCTCAAAGACAACCTGCTGGGCGACATGTCCTGACCCAGCGTGCCTTACAAACAAGACCTGCCGGTGTACCGCCCGCAGGTCTTTTTTTTGCCCCTAAATGGTGCCAAACTCAAGCAGCAGACAGGCGGGGGGAATGCAGGTAGAGTGCACTTTCGTTGATTGTTTTTGGAATTTCGCAAAAAGGATTTCGCTATGAAGTTGAGCCTGAAACTCCCGTTGGCTTTTGCAGTGGCCTTGGGCCTGCTTTTTCTGGGTGCCATGTTTGGCATTTTCAAGCTTAAGAATTCGCTGGAGGTGTACGAGCACGAGGTACTGGCCACTGTGGCCGCTGACAAAAAGGTTGCGCAGATTGACTCCAAGTTTTCGACCGCCATCCAGGAGTGGAAAAACGTGTTGTTGCGCGGCAAGGAACCCAAGGATCTTGACAAATATTGGAACTCACATCTCAAAGAGATGAACGAGGTTCAGGACGGACTGCGGGATCTTGAAAAGATGAATCTGGATAGCGTGGCGAAGGACACACTGGGCAAACTCAACCGGGCTATCCCGGTCGTGGCTGATGCCTACAAAAAGGCATTTGAGGAGTTCAAGTCATCCGGCTTTGACTCTGCTGCGGGCGACAAGGCCGCCCGGGGCAAGGACCGCGAGTCGGGCGCGCTGATGGCGGAGCTGAAAGAAAAACTCTCCAAGGCAGAAAGCGATACGTCAGAGGCCGCGACCAAGGACGCCGAGCGGAGCACGTTGCTCGCCTTAAGCGTCATGGTCATTGTGTCCGTCATTGGCCTGGCCGGTGGTGTGTGGCTCAGCCGGCAAATCACGGCGCCGCTGGCCGTTGCCGTCGGTCTGGCCGATCAGGTTGCAAATGGCAACCTGAGCAACCCGATTGACGTCAAGGGCCAGGACGAAGTCGCTGCCCTGATGCATTCTCTCAATGCCATGCAGACCAACCTGGCAAAGCTGGTGTCCAACGTGCGCCAGGGCTCCGAAGGTGTAGCCACGGCCAGCGCGGAGATCGCCCAGGGCAACAACGACCTGTCAGCGCGCACCGAACAGCAAGCCAGCGCGCTGGAGCAAACGGCGGCTTCCATGGAAGAGCTGGGCTCCACCGTCAAGCAAAACGCCGACAGCGCACGCACCGCCAACCAACTGGCCATGAACGCCTCCTCGGTGGCGATACAGGGTGGCAAAGTGGTCGACCAGGTGGTGGACACCATGAAAGGCATCAACGAATCCAGCCGCAAGATCTCGGACATCATCAGCGTGATCGACGGCATTGC
>CAJAVE010000144.1 GCA_903945325.1 uncultured beta proteobacterium
AGTTCGATATTGAGCACGCTGCGCTGCACGGTGGCCGTGCGCAGTGTGTGGTCGGCCCGCTGCAACTCAACAATGTGTTGTTGCAAGGTGGGTGCGTGGCACCACATCAGCATTTCGGCAAAGTCATACAAGAACGCGGCCAGCCGGATCACGCCCACATCGGTGTCCCCCCGGTGCACCGCAAACCCCTGTGCAAAATAGGCGGCGCGCTCAGCCCGGCGCATCAGGTTGGCCAAGCCACGCAGTGCGCGCGGCTGGTCGGCGAGCCACTTCTGCAGGGTCGGCTGCAAACCAAAGTTGTTGAAAAACGGCGAGATACCCATCATCACCAGCGAGGTAGTCACACTCTCGGTCTCGGTCACTGCGCCCGGTCTGCGCCTGCTGGCCACCAGGGCCATCAGCTTGAGCGTCATGAGCGGGTCGCGGTCTATCACTTCGCCCAGCATATTGGCGTCTACATTGTCTTCATCGGCACGCAGGGCCTCAATCCTTCGGGATGTGCTGGACAACACCGGAACCTCGGCGCTTTGAAAATAGCGCGTCCAGGCATCGAGATCGCGCAGCGGCTCCACCAGGTAGGGAACGTGCGCGGGCGGCACCTCGGCGCCAGTGGTTTCGGGTATAGACGGTTGAATAGGCATTGGCGCGAGTATCAGTCGGCTATAGCGGCTGGTCAAGACAGATAAACCAGAACACTAAACATGGCGGTCCTGCCGCTGCGCCAAGAGCCTTGCAGGTTCGCGTTGCAACGGTGCGGGGGGACGCGGCAGTCCGTCACGCAGACATTTTGGGCTGGCACGTGCACCGCTGGCCACATAGTCGCTCAGCAACATCGCACGGGCATCATTCACGGGTAGCCCGCCTTGCGTGGTGAGGTAGTCAAACAGCGCGTCCACCAGGTCTTCGGGCGTGAGGCCCTGGGTTTTGGCAGTGGACCTCCACAACCAGTCACTCCAGGCCAGAAAACCCATAAACGCCGACTCGCCTTGCAGCAGACTTGGCAGCGTCGCTTTGAACCGCCCGGAGTTGGCCACCAGGTCCCAGTAGCGCGCCATGCGTGTCAGGCGCTGCACCGTGTCCGCGTCCAGCACTGCCGTCTCTCGCACCGTGTAGGGCGGCTGCGCGTCATACACCATGCCATGCGCTGCGGTGTGGCGCGCAATAGGTGTGCCGCGCAGGCGCTTGAGCAGCCCCAACTGGATTTCGTGCGGACGCACGGCGACCAGGCGGTCAAAACCCCGGGCAATGCTGTCCAGCGACTCGCCGGGCAGGCCAAAAATAAGGTCTGTGTGCAAGTGGGCCTGCGAATGCTCCACCAGCCAGTCCAGATTGGCCAGTGTTTTGTCGTTGTCCTGGTGTCGCGAGATCCGCTGCTGCACCTCTACGTTGAAAGTCTGCACGCCGACTTCGAGTTGCAGCACACCGGGCGGAAACTGCGCAATCAGCACTTTGAGTCGGTCCGGCAAATGGTCGGGAATGACCTCAAAGTGCACAAACAGGTCATCCGTCAAACGGTCCAGAAAAAACTGCAGGATGCGCACCGAGGTGTCGATCTTGAGATTGAACGTGCGGTCAACAAACTTGAAATTGCGTGCGCCGCGCTGGTACAAACGGTCCAGTGCCGCGAGAAAAACATCCAGCGGAAACGCCTTGGCGGTTTTGTCCAGCGAACTCAGGCAAAACTCGCACTTGAACGGGCAGCCCCGCGAGGCCTCCACGTACAGCAGCCGGTGGGCCAGGTCGGCATCGGTGTAGTGCTCATAGGGCAATGCAATCTGGTCCAGAGCGGGCTGCTCGCCTGCGATGACCTTCATGAGGGGCGGTGGCCCGTGCAGCAGGGCCTGGCACAGCTTGGGAAAGCTGACATCGCCCCAGCCGGTGATCAGGTGATCCGCCAGTTGGAAAATGGCCTGCTCCGCCCACTCATGGCTCACCTCGGGTCCGCCCAGCACGATCTTGAGATCCGGTCGCGCCTGCTTGAGCAGGCGAACCACCAGCGTTGTTTCGGTCACGTTCCAGATGTACACGCCAAAACCGATGATGTGGGGGGACAGGGCCAGCAACTCGTTAACAATTTCGTGCGCCTGGCGGCGAATCGTGAACTCCCGCACAGCGGTCTGCGGCGCCAGATCGCCCATATTGGCCAGCAGGTAGCGCAGACCTAGCGAGGCGTGGATGTACTTCGCATTCAAGGTGCACAGAACAATGGCGGAGTCAGATTGAGGCATGTGTGGAAAGGGTGCTTGATTGATCCAGGTCAATCGACGGCCATGTGACTATAGGGTTTACCCTTAATAAGGCATACAGTGAAGCCCTATCGAAGGAGTTCACCATGGATATTCTCTTGCAAGTTGCCATCATTCTGGTCTGCCTGTTTTATGGCGCCAGAAAAGGTGGCGTCGCACTGGGGTTATTGGGGGGCATTGGCATTGTCCTCATGACCTTTGTTTTCAAACTACCGCCGGGCAAACCACCGGTCGACGTGATGCTGACCATCATCGCGGTGGTGGCGGCTTCTGCCACACTACAGGCATCGGGCGGTCTGGAAGTGCTGTTGCTGGGCGCTGAAAAGATTCTGCGCCGCAACCCCAAATATGTCTCCATCCTGGCACCGTTTACCACCTGCCTGCTGACCATTTTGTGCGGCACCGGGCATGTGGTTTACACCATGCTGCCCATCATCTACGACATTGCCATCAAGAACGACATTCGCCCCGAGCGCCCCATGGCGGCATCCTCCGTTGCCAGCCAGATGGGCATTCTGGCCAGCCCGGTGTCGGTGGCCGTGGTCGCGCTGGTGGCCTTTCTGGCCAAGGTTCCGGTGGACGGTCACGTGATTGACTTCATCCAGGTGCTGTCAATCACCATACCCTCCACACTGGCCGGTGTCCTGTTGATTGGCATCTTCAGCTGGTTCCGGGGCAAGGAGCTGAAAGACGATGTCGAGTTCCAGAAGCGCATTGCCGACCCCGAGCAGCGCCAGATGGTCTACGGCGAAAGCGCCACCCTGATGGGCAAGGTATTGACCCGCAGCCAGTGGACCGCCATGTGGATCTTCATCGCCTCCATTGCCGTGGTCGCCATGCTGGGTGCCTTCCAGTCGTTGCGCCCGCTGATCAACGGCAAACCCCTGTCCATGGTGTTGACCATCCAGATGTTCATGCTGCTGGCCGGTGCGCTGATGATCATCTTCACCAAAACCGATCCCTCCACCATCGGCAAGACCGAGGTGTTTCGTGCCGGCATGATTGCGGTGGTGGCGGTGTTTGGTATTGCCTGGATGGCCGACACCGTGTTTGAAGCCCATTTGCCCGTGCTCAAAGCCACCCTGACCGAACTGGTCAAGACCCAGCCCTGGACCTATGCCATCGCCCTGTTGCTGGTGTCCAAACTGGTCAACTCGCAGGCTGCCGCCATCAGCGCCATGGTGCCGGTGGGGCTGGCCATTGGTGTGCCACCCGGCTACATCGTGGCGTTTGCCGCAGCGTCCTACGGCTACTACATCCTGCCCACCTACCCCAGTGACCTGGCTGCCATCCAGTTTGACCGCTCGGGCACCACCCGTATCGGCAAGTACGTGATCAACCACAGCTTCATCGTGCCCGGCTTGATTGGTGTGGGTACCTCCTGCCTTGCAGGCTATCTGCTGGCGGGCGCTTACGGGTTGATCTGACCGGGACAATCAGGGTTTTGCACTGAAACCCTGATGCAATCCATCGTTCTCTCGTCACTGCTGCCGGTCATCCTGCTGATTGCTATTGGTTTTATAGCTGGTCGCGCAGACTGGATAAGGGCTACAGCTCTAAAAGACCTTGGATCACTGGTGTTCAGCGTGCTCACACCGGCGCTGCTGTTTCGCACCATGAGCACCGTGCATGTGGAGCGGCTGGACTTCAAGCCCGTAGCGGCCTACTTTGCCGCTGTCATCGGGCTGTTTTTGGTGATGCTGGTGTGGCAGCGCGCCACCCAGCGTGCCACCGTGCTGGCGCTGGCCGCCACCTTCAGCAACACCGTCGCCATTGGCATTCCGCTGGTCAGCCTGGCCTACGGCGAGGCGGGACTGGTCACCCTGTTCACCATCATTTCCCTGCATGCCCTGATTTTGTTGACGCTCGCCACCGTTGCGCTGGAGCTGGCGGCGGCGCGTGCAGCATCCACCACCGCCCGGGTGCGCACAGCCTGGCACCGCCCGGTGCTGGATGCCTTGCGCAATGGCATCTTGCACCCGGTGCCTTTGCCGATTCTGGTCGGGCTGCTGTTCGCACAGACCGGGCTGGTCATGCCGGATGTGCTGGACCGGCCTTTGCAACTGCTGGGCAGCGCCATGGGTCCCATGGCGCTGTTGCTGGTCGGCGCAACGCTGGCCAACGCGCGCATCGGGCAGCATCTGCGTGGCGCATTCGGTTTGAGCCTGCTCAAAAATCTGGTGCTGCCCGCACTGGTGGCATTGATCGGTCTTCTGATGGGGCTGCACGGTCTGGCGCTGACCGTGCTGGTGGTGACTGCGTCGTTGCCCATTGGTGCCAATGTCTTCATGTTCTCGCAGCGCTACCAGGTGGCGGAAGAGCTGGTGACCGCCAGTGTGGCGGTTTCTACTGCCTTGGCCATATTCAGCGTGTCGCTCGCCATGACCATGGCCGAGCAGTTATAGAGCGCTGGTCATACCCGAATGGTTGCCAGGGGTCGCTCAACGTATCGCTCAAAGACCATTGCCACCAGCAGGCACGCTGCCCAGGCCATCAGGGTCACAAACACCAGGGCGCCCAGCGACACGCGGTCCAGATTCGCCCACAGCGCATTGGCCAGCATCAAGACAGAAAAATGGGTCAAAAAGAGCGCATACGAACTGCGGGCACTGCGCGTGATCCACGTCTGCAAGCCGGGCCAGACCAGCGTTGCCAGCTGTTGCGTTGACAGGCGGCTGCGGGCCAATCCCAGCACCAGGGCTACCACCCATGCCAGCGCAATGCGCTCCCGAAAGTCCCACGCCAGCGCAGCGGCTCCGGCAATGGCCAGAACCAGCAGCCACTTTCCGGAATGTCGCGAGTGCCCGCCCCACCAGGCAAAGGCCCCCATGGCATACGACCCAAAGAAATAGGGTGCCCAGTTGTCCCCGTCGGCATGAAGGTTGAAATAAAAAAGCGAGACCAGCCCCGCAAGCGCCACCAGCCACTGTGCCCGCTGGCGACCACCCCATAACAAAAGAGTCATCACGGCAAAAAGCTGGAAGTCGATGGCCACGTACCAGATGCCAACCGACAAAGGCTCGACACCCAGCACCCCATAGCTCAAGGTCGCATGCGACAGCAATTGCAACCCGCCTGGCGCCGCGGGAACAAAGTCTGCCTGGAGCCACAGCCGGGTCAGCGCGCTACTGGCCACAGTCACCAGAAGGGCCGCACCCAGTGGCAAAACCAGGCGTACAAAACGCTGCGCCACACTGCGCAACGGTTGACGGTGCTGCCAATCGCCATGCGGCGCAAGAGAGCTGGCGGCAAAGTAGCCGCCAATCACCAGAAACACCTGCACCGCCATGCGCGCGTATTCGAAAAACCAGTCGGTTAATCGGGGCGCGGCAGCTGCCAATGCCTCTGCCAGCGGGCCATAAACCGTAAAGTGGTGCAGAACAATGAGGTTGGATGCCAGCACCTTGGCGGCATCCATGTGCATCAAACGCCGTGGCATGACTCTACGACAGCGGCAACACCAGATCGGAGGTTCCAGGGCAAACCCAACGCGCAAACTCACGCGTGGTATCGATGCACCCACCGGCAGCGGTGTACACACCGCGCGCCTCCCGGTAGCGGGACATCTCGGCCACAATGCGCCGGACCTCATCAGCATCCTGCATCGAAGTGTTGACCAGTTGCGCGACCTTGTCCTCGTCAATGCGCTCCTCTCCGTGCGCATCCTTGTACAGACCGTGTCGCCAGTGGTAAATCTCCAGGCATTTGTCGGTCAAGGTGTACGGGCAATCCCGTTTCCAGAAGTTGTTGAAAAGCCCGCTGCCCAGGTACATCACCCACGAGCCTTCAAAGCCGGATGCATCGGCCGAAGCCTCATCGGGGTTGCGAAACCAGGTGCGGTCACCCGGCACGAAATAGTTGGGCGGCAGCGGCGCATCCATGGTCCCCTGTTCGTGCAGAAAAACCTCGTGGAATTGACCGGACTTGATCGGATGCACGCCCCACATGGCCTGCAGCTCCGCATAGAGTGGCGGATTGCAGTGCTCCAGCTCCTGCGCAATACCCAGCAAAATGACGTACTCAGATGCGCGGTAGCAAGAGAAGGAATACAGCGCGCCGGACATCTCTGGCTGAGTCGCCATCTCCAGAGCCCGGATCAGGGATACGCTTGGCCGGGTGATGAACCCCCGGTCTTCGTCATAGGTCCAGAAATCCTGCGGGCGCTCGGCTTCGCTGGTGTGGAACGCCAGCGTCGTCTTGCGTGCGGCGTGCACGATGTTGACGCGAATGCGCACCGCACTCACCAGTTCGTCCGCGCTGGGAAACTCGAAAACAACCGGGCCCATCAGCATGGACACCACGATCTCACGAATCAGGTCCTGCACACTGGCCGTGGTATCCAGGTGCAGCCGGTTTGCCAGCTGCAAGGTATCAAGCCCGGGTGCCCAGGCGTTGGTTTGCTCGGCACCGAGCCGTAGTGACAGGCCCACACCGGCAGGCATGCACACGGGTTCGGCAATGATGCGTGTCTGCAAATCCGCCAGCCCCAGTCGCTCCAAAATGTGAGCGCCAGCTTGCACGGGGTCGACAAGACCGGGGTTGTAAATCAGACAGCCCGAGCGTCCCGTCGCTTGCGTGCGCACGCCATTCGCATTGACAACCCCAGACTGATTTACCACCATGCCACTCAAACTGTTTTTGAGCGACCAATATAACCCACAAATTTGTTAGGGTTTTCCCCGGTAGCCGCTATTCGATCAGTGTTTTCTCCAGAAACCGCACCGTGGTGTAGAACTCGAAGTCAGCATTGACCTTGCGCCGGAAACCATGGCCCTCGTTGTCAGCCAGCAAGTACCACACGGGCACACCGTTCTTGCGCACGGCAGCCACCATTTGCTGCGCTTCGGTGTACGGCACACGCGGGTCGTTCTTTCCCTGCACTACAAACAACGGTACGGTGATGGAGGCAGCGTTGTTCAGGGGCGCAATTTTTTCGTGGAAGGCGCGCATCGCAGGATCGCGTTCGTCACCGTACTCGACCCGGCGCAGGTCGCGCCGGTAGCTCTCGGTGTTGTTCAGAAAGGTCACAAAACTGCTGATCCCCACCACATCAATCGCACCGCGAATCAGCGGGCTGTAGTCCACAGCGGTGGCCAGGCTCATGTAGCCGCCGTAGCTACCGCCCGACACCACGATGCGCTTGGCGTCGAGCCGCGGGTGGGTGCCCACCCAACTCAGGAAGGCGCCGCCATCCTTGACCGAATCCTTGCGCTTGAAGCCGTTGTCCAGGTCCAGATAGGTCTTGCCGTAGCCAGAGGAGCCGCGCACATTGGGCATCAGCACCGCCACTCCCATTTCATTGAGAAAGTAGTTGGTGCGGCCCATGAAGCGCACCGTGGATTGCCCCTCAGGACCACCATGGAAGCTCACCAGCACCGGGCGCTTGCCCGGGAACTTGACCGCATCCGGAAGGAACAGCCAGCCGCTGACAGCCAAACCGTCAAAGCTTTTGATCTGGACGAGCTCGGGGCTGATAAACGTTTCAGGCTTGACGCCGGCTGGCGCACTGGCCACCGTCCAGCGTTCGGTCTTGCCGGTTTTGGAATCGAGGCTGTAGACATCGCCAGGGCTTTGCGGTGAATTCAGCGAGAAGCCCAGAGTGGAGTGTTGTGCATCGTGCCACTGCCCGCCGCCGAACGAACCGGCCGTCACATCCGGTCGGGCCAGCTCCTTGCCATTCACGGCATCAAACAGGTGCACCTCGTCTCGGCCGTTGTTGTTGGCGATTGCCACCAGCCACTGGCCGTCAGCCGACAGGCTGAAATTCTCGATGTCCCAAGGAATGTGGCGCGACAAGACCGTCAGCGACTTGTCGCGGCGGTCATACACCGCCAGCTCGGAAAACTCGCCGCCCTGGTTGCTCGTCAGGAACAGCCGCTGGTTGTCCTGGCTCCATTCAAAGCCGTTGAAACCGGCAGCAGGTGACCCATCCCTGGGGAGAATCTTTTCACGCGCACCGGTCCTGGCATCGATCAGGAACACATCCGAGTCGTTGGGCGTGCGGTATTGCTGCGCGGCCAAAGTGGAATCGTCATGGGTAAAGGCGAACCCACCCCATCCGCCACCGGGTAATTCTGCCAAACGCTTCTTGCTCTCGGGTTTGAGGGGATCGACCAGGGCCAACGTGGTGGTGACCTGGGCACGGGTTCCGCCCTGAGCCGTCTTGTCCAGGGGCTCGGATTCAATCAGCACCCTGTCGCCCTTTTTTGACCAGGTATAGGCACTGCGCTCATCGGGGCTGGACAACAGGGTGGACTGCCGTGTGCCCAAGTCCATACGGAAAATCTGGGAGGCTTCATTTCCTCCGGCATCACGTCCATACAGGATGTAGTTGCCGTGTTTGGGCGCAAACGAGACGGCCGACACCGGGTCCGGGAAATCGGTGATCTTCTCCGGCTTGCCACCTGGTGTTTTCAGCCAGTAAATTTGGGCAATGTTGGCGCCCTGCTCACGGTGGCGCACCAGCATGGACCGTTCCACCGGATGCCAGCCCACAAAGCCGTAGCCGCGAAATTCGGTGTACAGCGCGACCTTGTCCGCAATAGTTTTTGGAATGGCCGGAATACCGTCAGCCAGCAGATTGGGGTTGGGGGTCACCACGTCCTGAGCGAAAACCGTGGTCAGGGCCAGTGCCAGCAAGGCTCCTGCTATTGAATGTCTCATTCATCACTCCGTAAATGGTAGATCGGTGTTGCCCGCCCTGTACAAACCCCGCCTTGATGGGGCAGCGTGCGCGTTCAAGTGGCTTTGAAAGGACCAATTAAACCAAACTTCGACCGCGCGGGACTTCCGTCCACCCCGCGATTCCGGCAGTTTGTCACGCAAAGCCGCGACTGGTCGCAAAGCGGATGCGGCACAGGGCGCACTTGCCTACAGTCCAACCCAACACCACTCGGAGACCACCATGACCACTCGCACACTGCCTAAACTCATCGCCCTGACTTTGGCTGCGGCCATCGCGACCACCTGGCTCAGCACCGTCGTGACGGGCATGCACAGCCAGCCGGCACCGGCCTTGTACAGCATTGAATTGCCCACGGTGGTCATCGTCGCCCAAAGGGCTTCGGCGCCACAAGCCACCGCACAGGTCCAACCCTTGCCGGTCAAAAACGGTTAAGCCAGTCCTGCAGTCTTTGCCCCGGGCTGACGCCTACAAAAAGTCCGCGATGAAGCCATAATCGCGGCTCTGGCGCTTTGATTTGATGCAAATCAAGTGCTTTCCCATTTTTACAGTCCGGTTTTCCCCACGGAGAGTCCTTTATGCTGCGCCCTTTGCTCATTGTTGTCGCGCTCGTCACCAGTCTTTCAGGGTGCGACAAGTTTCCCGGTAAAGGGGATAAAAAAGACACCTCGTCAGCGCCTCCCAAACTGGTGATTGCACCCGAAGATATCGTCACCATCCAGTCCAGCGCCCTGTCTTCCGGTCCGGTCATCACCGGATCCATCCAGCCGGAGCGCAAAGCCGATTTGCGTGCTGAAATCTCAGCCGTCGTGCTGCAGGTGCTCAAGGAAAACGGTGACGCCGTGCGCCGGGGCGACGTGCTGGTGCGGCTGGACCAGACCTCCATCCGCGACAACCTGAATTCAGCCGAAGACAACGTGCGCAACGCGACCCAATCACTGGACCAGGCCGAGCGTAACCTGCAGCGCCTGAAAACACTGCGTGCATCGGGCATGACATCGCTGCAGGCGCTCGACGACGCTGAGGTGCGCCGCAATGGCGCAACCAGTGAATTGTCGGCCTCGAAAGCGCGCGCAGTGGTTGCGCGCCAGCAAATGGAGCGTACCCTTGTGCGGGCGCCTTTCGACGGTGTGGTCAGTGATCGCAAGGTGTCGGCGGGCGACACCGCATCCATTGGCAAGGAATTGCTTAAAGTGATTGACCCGACCAGCATGCGCTTTGCGGGTCGCGTATCGGCAGACAAGGTCAGTGCGGTCTCGGTTGGGCAGGCGGTGAACTTTCGTATCAATGGCTACGCCGGACAGGAGTTTCGTGGCAAAGTCACACGCGTAGACCCCAGCGCCAATGACGTGACGCGCCAGGTGGAGGTGCTGGTCAGCTTTAACGGCGCCAGGCAGCCCAGCGTCTCAGGCCTGTACGCGGAAGGATCGATTGAATCCACCAACGTGAAGGCCCTCACATTGCCAGAGTCCATGCTGGTCAAGGTGGGCGACAAGGCATCGGTATGGCGGGTCAAAGGCAACGCCCTGAAACAAGTCGAGCTGGTGCTGGGGGCAAGAGACCCACGGACCGGCAACTTCGAAATCCGAAATGGTCTTGCGGAGGGAGACATTATTCTGCGCAACCCCAGTTCCAGCTTCAAAGAAGATCAGATTGCAGAAATGGCCAGCGTCAAGCCACTTGCAGCCGCTGCGTCCGCGCCGGCTGAGCCAGCAGCTTCGGCAGCGCTGCCTGCGCAAGGGAAGTAACCATGTTCCTGTCTGATTTCAGTATCAAGCGCCCCACGGCGACTGTCGTCCTGATCATTGCCCTGATGGCCATGGGGCTGCTGGCCATGAGCAAACTTCGGGTCAATCAGAACCCGGATGTCGAGGTACCCGGGCTGTTTGTGAATATTGCCTATCCGGGGGCTTCGCCCGACACGGTGGAGCGCGAGATTGTCAACCGGATCGAAAAATCCCTGCAAAGCATTCAGGGTGTGACCGAGGTGTATTCGAACGCGACCGAAGGCAACGCCCGCTTCGACGTCATCTTCTCGTTCAAGAAGAACATGATCGAGGCCTCGGACGAGGTACGCAACGTGATCTCCAGTGCACGCTACAAGCTGCCCACCGAGATGCGCGAACCCGTGCTGCGCCGATATGACCCTTCCGCGCAGCCCATCATGAATATGGCGCTGTCCTCCAGTTCCCAGACCCACGCAGAGATATCTCGCCTGGCCGAAGATGTGCTGGCGGACAAGTTGCGCGCCATACCCGGTGTGGCCAACGTCAATATCAATGGTTCGCTCAAACGCGAATTGTCGGTGTTGCTGCGCGCCGAGAAGCTGCGCGAACACAACGTATCCGTTGGTGAAGTGGTGGCCGCTGTGCGCGCACAGAACACCAACGCCCCGGTGGGCAAGGTGCAAGGTGCGCTGGATGAAGAGAGTATTCGGCTGGTGGGACGAATCGAATCGCCTGCCGAATTTCAGAGCGTGGTCGTCAAGCGCTTTGGCGGACAGGTGGTGCGTTTGGCCGATGTCGCAACTATCAGCGATAGTTTTGCCGACATCAGCAGCTTCAGCATTCGCAGCGGCAAGCCCAATGTGGGCATGTTCGTGACCCGCTCACGCGACGCCAGTACGGTCAGCGTTGCCAACGACATCCGCAAGATGGTCAAAGAGATCAATGTCGAGTTTGAAAAAGACCGCCCCGGCACCAAGCTGGAGATCACTCGTGACGGCGGTGTGGACGCACAGCGTAGTTTGAACAATGTGATCGAATCGTTGATTCTGGGCGCGGTGCTGACCATATTTGTGGTGTACGCCTTCCTGAACTCCTGGCGCTCCACCCTGATCACGGCCCTGAGCCTGCCGACCTCGGTGATTGCTGCATTCATTGCCGTCTGGTTGTGTGGCTTTACCCTGAACTTCATGACCCTGCTGGGGCTCTCGCTGGCCATCGGTGTACTGATTGACGATGCCATCGTGGTGCGGGAGAACATCGTGCGCCACATGCAGCGCGGCTCGGACCGGCGCACTGCTTCGCTGGAGGGAACCGCCGAAATCGGTATGGCGGTGGCCGCCACCACGTTCTCCATCATTGCAGTTTTCATCCCGGTAGCCTTCATGCCAGGCGTTTCGGGTGAATGGTTCCGCCCCTTTGCACTGACGGTGACCTGTTCGGTGCTGGTCAGCCTGGCGATTTCGTTCACACTGGACCCGATGCTGTCGGCGTACTGGGGCGACCCGGTGGACCACCACACGGCACCCAAAAAAGGACTCAGCGCTGTGCTGGGTCGCTTCAATGAGTGGTTTGACCACCAGGCCGACCGCTATGGCAATGTCATTGGGTGGGCTCTGCACCACAGGCGCTGGATGGGGGCGATTGCGGTTGCAAGCCTGGTAGGCGCCGTGGTGCTGCAGGTCAAGGTAGGCGGCTCTAGCTTCCTGCCCGCCACGGATTCCGGCAACCTGATGATCGAAGTGCGCACACCTTCTTCCTCGTCGGTGGAATATGCACGCCTGAAAATGGAGCGTGCGGCCGAGCTGGCACGCACCATCCCCGAAACGAAGGAGACCAACAGCAACATCAACGCCAGTGGTGGCCGCATTTATGTGGACATTGGCAAGCGCAACACCCGCAGCCGCAGTGCAAAAGAAATTGCGACTGAATTGCGTGAGAAGGTTCGCACACTGGTGGGTGCCGAGTACACGGTGCTGGACGACCTGAACAACGGTGCGCGCAAGCCCATCCAGATTGATTTCACCGGTCCCGATTCGCGCAAGCTGCTCGAAATCACCAGCGCGTATATGGACAAGCTGCGCCAGATTCCCGGAGCCGTTGATGTAGGGCTTTCGCAGCAAGATCCCAAGAAAGAACTCAAGATCGAGCTCAACCGGGGGCTGGCCAACTCGATGGGTATTTCTGCCAACGATGCAGCGCAGTCGTTGCGCGTGGCCTTTGCCGGCATTGAAGTGGGCGACTGGGTGGACCCCACCGGCGAAACCCGGGATGTGGCGGTGCGCCTGCATCCCAACGACCGCGTCAGCAAGGAAAGCATTGAGCGCCTTCCGATCGCGGTGTCGGGCACCAACCTAATGGTGCCTCTGGACCAGATCGCCACCATCACCATGGGCAAGGGGCCATCCGGCATTGAGCATGCCAACGGCAAGCGCAACATCACCGTGTCGGCCAACGCCCAAGGTCGCTCCAATGGTGAGGTGACGGAAGATGCCATGAAGCTTGCCAAGTCGTTCGACTACCCGCCCGGCTACGGCCTCTCGCTGGGCGGCGCCGGGCAAGACCAGAACGAGTTGTTTACCGAAATGCTCATTGCCCTGTTGTCAGGCATTGGTCTGATGTACCTCATTCTGGTGATGCAGTTTGGCTCTTTTACTGCGCCGTTGGCGGTGATGTTGTCGCTGCCGCTGTCTCTGATCGGCGTGGTGCTGGCGCTGCTGGTGACGCGCAGTACGCTGAACCTGATGAGTTTCATTGGCATCATTATGCTGATGGGTCTGGTTGCCAAGAATGCCATTTTGCTGCTCGACGCGGCGCGCAAGCGTGAAGCCGAGGGTATTGACCGAGAAGAAGCTTTGATGGATGCCGGACGCGTGCGTCTGCGCCCCATTCTGATGACCACCTTTGCCCTGATCGCCGGCATGATGCCGGTGGCTATCGGGTTGGGCGAGGGCGGCGAGTTTTACCAGCCGCTGGCCGTGGCCATCATCGGAGGAACCATCACCTCCACCCTGCTGACGCTACTGGTGGTGCCCACCTTCTATGACAGCATTGAGATAGCGCGCGACCGGATGGTGGCCAAGTTTAATCTGCGAGCCGAACGCAGCAATGGTCTGTTTGCCTTTGTGCTGACTTTCATCGAAGCCATCTCGACCCTGCTGGGTTTGCGCATGCTGTACCGCACAGTCAGGAACCCTGCCAAAGCATGGACCGCCCTCACCACGCGGCGCCCCAAACCCGTATAGGCGCGCAGGCTAAACTTGTTCGATGCAAATTGCGGCCCATCAAATCGGAAACCACATTCAGCGCGGGCTAAAGAGCCTGTATACCCTGCACGGGGATGAACCCTTGCTGCAACAGGAGGCGCTGGATGCCATTCGCGTTGCAGCACGAACGCTAGGCTTCACCGAGCGTACGTCGCACACCGTGGCCGGGGCACACTTTGACTGGAGCGAAGTTCTGGCTTCTGGAGGGTCTTTGAGCTTGTTCGCGGACAAGCAGATTGTCGAAATTCGCATCCCATCGGGCAAACCCGGCAAAGACGGTAGTACCGCTCTGCAGCAATTGGCCGACATGTCGAAGGACAATGATTCAACACTGACCGTCATCTTGCTGCCACGCCTGGACAAGATGACCAAGTCCAGTGCCTGGTTTGCTGCATTGGAGAGTTTTGGTGTCACCCTGGAAGTGCAGCCCGTTGAACGGAATGCCTTGCCTCAGTGGATTGCACAACGGCTGTCGGCGCAAAACCAACGTGTCGCGCCGGGCGAAGAAGGGCAGCGCACTCTGCAGTTTTTTGCGGACCGGGTGGAAGGCAACTTGTTGGCCGCACACCAGGAAATCCAGAAGCTGGGCCTGTTGTTTCCGGTGGAGCGTGCGGGCGGCGGAGTTTTGACGTTTGACCAGGTCGAAAGCGCCGTGATGAATGTGGCGCGGTACGACGTGTTCAAGCTCAGCGAAGCCGTGCTCGGCGGCCAGGCATTGCGCGTGCAGCGCATGCTCGATGGCCTGCAGGCCGAAGGTGAGGCCGAGGTGCTGGTGCACTACACCCTCAGCGAAGACATCAGGGCCCTGAAGCGCGTCAAGGATGCCATGGGCCAGGGCCGCCCGCTGCCCATGGCCTTGCGTGAGCAGCGCATCTGGGGGCCCAGGGAGCGCTTGTTCGAACGTGTGCTGCCGCGCCTGACCGATGCAGCGCTCGCACAGTTACTCCAATCTGCCCATGTGGTGGACGGCATTGTCAAAGGGCTGAAACAGCCCGACTGGCCAGCGTCGGGCTGGCAAGCGTTGCACCGGTTGGCATTGCAGTTGTGTGCGCTGTGTGCGATTGGTCCGGCGGGCGCCACATCTGCCAAAATCACTCCATGAACGCGCTCAATATCACCGAATACACCCAGGCCCTGGGTTCTCAGGCAAAAGTGGCCTCAGCCCTTATGGCACGTGCGCAAGCAGCTACTAAAAACAGAGCGCTTCGCAAACTGGCGGAGTTGCTGCGCGCCAACGTCGATGCACTTCAGATCGACAACGCGAAAGACATTGCGCGTGCCATCGCAGGCGGGCTGGCAGCACCCATGGTGGATCGATTAAAGCTCACGCCCCAAGTCATCGAAACTTGCGCCCAGGGCTGTGAGCAGCTGGCAGCGATGGCCGACGTCATTGGCGAAATCATTGGCATGAAGCAGCAGCCCAGCGGCATTCGCGTGGGCCAAATGCGGGTACCCATTGGTGTGTTTGGCATGATTTTCGAGAGCCGTCCCAACGTGACCATTGAAGCCGCCAGCCTGTCCATCAAGAGTGGCAACGCCTGCATTCTGCGCGGCGGCTCCGAGGCGATTGAATCCAACAAGGCGCTGGCGACGCTGGTGCAGCTGGCGCTGCTTGAGAGCGGTCTGCCGGCCAATGCGGTGCAACTGGTGCAGACCACCGACCGCGAGGTCGTTGGTCAGCTCATCTCCATGCCGCAGTATGTGGATGTCATCATTCCGCGCGGTGGCAAGGGTCTGATCGAGCGCATCAGCCGCGATGCCAAGGTGCCGGTCATCAAACATCTGGACGGCAACTGCCATGTCTACGTGGACGACCCCTGCGATATCGACATGGCGGTGCGGGTGGCCGATAACGCCAAGACCAGCAAATACAGCCCTTGCAACGCTGCGGAGAGCCTGCTGGTCGCACGCGGCGCGGCGGCCGAGTTTTTGCCACGGATTGGCAAGGTGTATGCCGACAAGGGCGTCGAGATGCGCTGCGATGCCGAAGGCCTGGCTATTTTTAAGGAAAATTCGTCTTTAAACCCCGTAGAGACTGCGCAAGAAGCTACTAATTTAGTAGCAAATTTGACGTCCGCAACCGAGCAGGATTGGTACGAGGAGTACCTGGCCCCCATCATCAGCATCAAGGTGGTGGAAGGGCTTGACGAGGCGATTGCCCATATCAACCAGTATTCCAGCCACCACACCGATGCCATCCTCACACGGGACCACATGCACGCCCAGCGTTTTTTGCGGGAAGTGGACTCGGCCAGCGTCATGGTCAACACCAGTACCCGCTTTGCTGACGGCTTTGAGTATGGTCTGGGCGCAGAGATTGGCATCAGCACCGACAAGTTCCATGCCCGTGGCCCGGTGGGTATTGAAGGGTTGACCTCGTTGAAGTACGTGGTGCTGGGCGAGGGCGAAGTGCGAATCTGAGCGCGTGTCTATTGCAATTGGCCGGGTTAACCCCAAGTCCTAGAATTGAGCGATCTTTTCACTTACTTCAAGAGGGCCGCATGGTTCCCCATCTCGTTACCGCCCTGACTGGCCCCATCAACGAACTGGAGCAGCGCATTCTGGATTCCATGCCCGCCATCGAGCGCTGGTTTCGCCTCGAATGGATGGAGCACACGCCGCCGTTCTACAGCTCAGTGGACGTGCGCAATGCCGGCTTCAAGCTCGCGCCAGTGGACACCAATCTGTTTCCCGACGGGTGGAACATCCTGACGCCTTCCATGTTGCCTCTGGCGGTGCAGGCGGCTATGGCCGCCATTGAAAAGATTTGCCCCGAGGCCCGTAACCTGCTCATCGTTCCCGAGAACCAGGCAACCAACACGTTTTACCTGAGCAATCTGGCCCAGTTGTGCCGCGTGTTCAGCATGGCGGGCTTGAACGTGCGCATTGGCTCCATCAGTCCCGATGTGAAGAAAAGCGTCACCATTGACCTGCCCGATGGCGACAACATCACGCTGGAGCCCGCTGTGCGCACCAAGGGTCGCCTGGGTGTCAAGAACTTTGACCCCTGCACGATTTTGCTTAACAATGATTTGCGTGCCGGCGTACCCGGCATTCTCGAAGATCTGCATGAGCAATACCTGCTGCCACCTTTGCACGCAGGCTGGGCCACGCGGCGCAAGAGTACGCATGCCAAATGTTTCGAGGAAGTCTCCAAACGATTTGGCAAGCTCATTGGCGTGGACCACTGGTTGATCAACCCGCTGTTCGATAAATGCGCCCAGGTCGATTTCTCCACCGAAGTGGGGGTGCAGGATCTGGCCGTACGGGTCGATGCACTGCTGGGCAAGATCCGCAAAAAACACAAGGAATACGGCATCAAGGAAAAACCCTTTGTGGTGGTCAAGGCCGACAACGGCGACGCCCGCATGGGTGCCCTGACGGTGCGTGACGCCAAGGAACTTGAAGCCTTGCGCCAGCAAGTGCCGGGCCGGGCCGGGGCCAGCAAAGGCGTCTCCAGTGTCTATGATGTCATCCTTCAGGAGGGCGTGCTGACCTGTGAGCGCGTCAATGACTCTGTGGCCGAGCCAGTGGTCTACATGATGGACCGCTATGTGGTGGGTGGCTTTTACCGGGTGCACGCCGATCGCATGGTGGACGAAAACCTCAATGCGCCGGGGTCCAGCTTTGTGCCGCTGGCATTTGCCGAAAGTACGCACTTACCCCAACCTGGCGTCAAACCTGGCGCCAGTGCGCCCAACCGGTTTTATATGTACGGCGTTGTCGGACGCCTGGCAATGCTGGCATCCAGCTACGAACTGGAAGCCACCGATCCAAACGCCGAGCAATACGACTGAGTTGTTGCGCTGCAACACGTTTCGCATTTCGCGCGAAAAGCGTCCCCGTGTGCTTGCATGCCATGGCTGGAAGCGCAAAATAGCGATCCCAAATGAAATGGAACCCGCGCCAATCAGAAGCCGGGTGAACTTGTGTCAGCATCCAAATCGTCTCTTCCGGCGCTCACTCTGGGCGCAATCGGCGTGGTGTACGGCGACATCGGAACCAGTGTCCTGTATGCGGTCAAAGAAGTTTTTGGCTCCGGTCATGTGCCATTCACCCCTGAAAATGTCTACGGCATTCTGTCCATCTTCTTCTGGACACTGACCGTCATCGTTTCCCTTAAGTATGTGACGTTGGTGCTGCGGGCAGACAACCACGGCGAGGGTGGCCTGGTTGCGATGCTGGCGCTGGCTTCACAGTCCGTCAAAGACCGGCCTGAATTGCGTCGTGTGTTGCTGGTGGTTGGCATCTTTGGTACCTGCCTTTTCTATGGCGACGGGGTCATTACGCCAGCCATTTCGGTGCTGGGCGCGGTAGAGGGTCTGGAGGTGGTATCGCCCACCTTCAAGAAATTCGTCATTCCCCTGACATTGGTCATCTTGCTGGCCCTGTTCATGGTGCAAAAGCATGGCACCGCCAGTATGGGCCGGTTCTTTGGTCCCATCATGGTCCTCTGGTTTGTGGTGATTGCCGGCTTGGGCTTGGTCAACATAGCGGCAGACCCGCACATTCTGGTGGCCATCAGCCCGCATTACGCGGTGGCCTTCATGTGGGACAACCCAGGCACAACCTTCATCATTCTGGGTGCTGTGGTGCTGTGCGTCACCGGTGGTGAGGCGCTGTATGCCGACATGGGTCACTTTGGCAAGAAACCCATACGGGTGGCATGGTTCATGGTGGCCATGCCCTCGCTGACGTTGAACTACTTTGGCCAAGGGGCCCTGCTGCTGCACAACCCTGCAGCGGTGAAAAACCCGTTCTTCATGATGGCGCCGGACTGGGCCCTGGTTCCACTGGTCGGCCTGGCCGCCATGGCCGCTGTGATTGCTTCGCAGGCGCTGATCTCCGGTGCCTTTTCTGTGACCAAGCAGGTCATACAACTGGGCTATCTGCCGCGCCTTCAGATTCAGCACACCAGTGTCAAGGACACCGGCCAGATCTACCTGCCATTTGTGAACTGGGGGCTGTTCGCCCTGATCGTGGTTGCGGTGGTGATGTTCCGGTCCTCCAGCAATCTCGCTGCTGCCTACGGCATTGCCGTCTGCACCGACATGCTGATCACGACCGTGCTGACGTTCTACGTGATCCGCTACAGCTGGAACTACCCACTGGCACTGTGTATTGCCGCCACCGGCTTCTTCTTCGTGGTGGACTTTGCCTTCTGGGCATCCAACCTGCTCAAACTGTTTGACGGCGGCTGGTTCCCGCTGGTCATCGGCGGTGCCATCTTCACCCTGATGCTGACCTGGAAAGATGGCCGCCGCCTGCTCAACGAGAAGCTGCGGGCCGATGCCATCGACTTGCCCAGTTTCCTGGAGGCTGTGTTTGTCAGCCCACCTGCCCGCGTGGAGGGTACTGCGGTTTTTCTGACTGCGGAGGTCGGCACGGTGCCCAACGCCATGCTGCACAACCTCAAACACAACAAGGTTCTGCACAACAACAACCTGTTTGTGACGGTACGCAACCACGAGGTGCCATGGATTGGTCTGAACAAGCGGCTGGAGATCGACTCGCTCGGGCATGATTGCTGGCAGGTGGTCATCCACTACGGCTTCAAGAATGACCCCGATGTGCCCAAAGCGCTGGAACAGATCAAAGGACGCGGCTGCGAGATGAATCCCATGACCACCAGTTACTTCCTGTCGCGTGACACGGTAGTGCCCTCCATCGGTGCTGGAATGTCGTTCTGGCGTGAAAAACTGTTTGCGCAAATGCACCATAACGCCAGTGGCGCTGCCGACTTCCTGAACCTGCCCAACAACTCGGTGGTGGAGTTGGGCTCCAAGATCGAAATTTGAGACTTTGCGGGACAGACCGCAGCGCGGCTACTCGTTGGCCTTAACTGAATCTCAGATATGCAATTTCTCAAGGACCTCAGTCTTTCGGCCTTCACGGCCGGCTTTGTCGCAGTTTTGGTGGGATTTACCAGTTCAGTAGCGATCGTCTTCCAGGCAGCGCAGGCACTGCACGCAACGCCGGACATGATTGCCTCCTGGATGTGGGCACTGGGGTTGGGCATGGGACTGTGCACCGTGTTGCCCTCGTTATGGCTTAAGAAGCCGGTCATGGTGGCCTGGAGCACGCCGGGCGCGGCGGTGTTGGCAACGGCGGGTGCTGCGGGTGGTTTTTCCATTCACGAGGCGGTGGGCGCCTTCATGGTTTGCGCGGCGCTGATCACGTTATCGGGAGCGACGGGCTGGTTTGAACGGGTGATGAACCGCATTCCACTGGCATTGGCCTCGGCTTTGCTGGCCGGTGTACTGGCACGGTTTGGGTTGACGGGCTTTGCGGCGGCACAAACCGCGCTACCCCTGGTGGTGTGCATGCTGCTGGCCTATCTTTTTTGCAAGCGCTGGTGGCCCCGGTACGCGGTTCCTTTTGCCTTGTTGATCGCTATTGGTTTTGTAGCTAACACTTCAGGATTTGCGAGGGCTGACATCACTTTTGGATTGACGATTCCGGTGCTGGTGCGTCCCGATTTCACCTTGGCGGCATTGGTCAGCCTGGCGCTTCCCCTGTTCATTGTGACCATGGCGTCGCAAAACCTGCCGGGCGTGGCGGCCATCCAGTCCACCGGTTTTGGCGACCAGCGAGCCAATGGGGGTGATGCCGGCATTCCCGTCTCAAAAGTCATCACCCTCACGGGATTGGCCACCTTGGTGCTGGCACCGTTTGGCGCATTCGCGCTGAACCTGAGCGCCATCACCGCCGCCATCTGCATGGGTCCCGAGGCACACAGTGACCCTAGACGACGCTACACCGCTGCCGTGTCGTGCGGCGCCATTTATGTGGTGATTGGCCTGTTTGGTGGTGCCATCACCGGGGTTTTGACTGCTTTTCCGAAGGAATTAGTCGCTGCGATTGCTGGGCTGGCACTGCTGGGCACGATTGGCGGCGCGTTGACGGCAGCGTTGCAACACGAGCCACACCGCGAAGCCGCTGTCATCACATTTTTGGTCACGCTCAGCGGCGTGGCGCTGGGCGGTGTAGGCTCTGCTTTTTGGGGGGTGGTGGCAGGCGCGCTGGCGTTGCTCGTGCAGCATTTTGGCCGTAGCACGCTGGTGCGTGACCCGCACTAGCGTAGAGTCGCGCAAAACCCTTTTATTCAGATCGCTGGACGCCATGGAAATACTTTTTGTCACCGACCCGCTGGAAACCTTCAAGACCTACAAGGACAGCACTTTTGCCATGATGCGCGAGGCCCAGCGCCGCGGTCACACCATCCACGCCTGCGAGCCGCGCCACATGCTGTGGGAACGGGGTGGCGTGGTACAGGCCCAGGTGCGCAGCATCACATTGACGGGCAATGCGGTTGACTGGTTCGCCGAGTCAGTGCCCCAGGTGCGCGCCATCAAGGACTTTGGTGCGGTCGTCATGCGCAAGGACCCGCCATTTGACAGCGAATACTTTTACGCCACCCACCTGCTGGAGCAGGCCGAGCGCGAAGGTGCCCGGGTCTTTAACAAACCGCGTGCCCTGCGCGACCACCCCGAGAAGCTGGCAATTCTGGAGTTCCCGCAGTTCATCGGCCCTACGCTGGTCACGCGCGATGCAGATGCGATCAAACGCTTTCACGCCGAGCACCATGACATCATCCTCAAACCACTGGACGGCATGGGAGGCATGGGCATCTTCCGCGTCAAGGATGATGGCCTGAACCTGGGCGGCATCATCGAAACCCTGAACAAGGACGGGGCCGAGACCGTGATGGTGCAGAAGTTTCTGCCCGCCATTGTGGATGGTGACAAGCGCGTGCTGGTCATCGGCGGTAAGCCGGTGCCGTTTTGCCTGGCACGCATCCCGCAGGGCGGGGAGGTGCGGGGCAATCTGGCGGTGGGTGGCAAAGGGGTAGCACAACCCTTGAGCGACTCGGATCGTGCCATTGCCGAAGCCCTGGGCCCGATTCTGGCGGTTAGGGGTTTGCTGTTGGTGGGGCTGGATGTGATTGGCACCAGCCTGACTGAAATTAACGTCACCAGCCCGACGTGTTTTCAGGAGATTACGGACCAGACCGGGTTTGATGTCGCGGCGATGTTTGTCGATGCGCTTGAATCGGCCGCTTTGACCGCCCAGACTTAGACCAACAGGCTGCCGTCCACAAACACCTTGAACTCACCGGGCTCCATGGCAACCCAGTCTTCGTTGGTGGTCAGGGGCTCGGTCACGACGATGGCCAGGCGGTCTTCCGGGCCATTGAGTTCGGCCAGGTCCACACTTAAATCTTCGTCCTTGAGCTGCACTTGCGTGAACGGATGCTGCCGCAGCACATAGTGCAGCTTGGTGCTGGCGTGGGCCCACAGAGCTTGGCCGTTGCTCAGCAGAAAGTTGAAGGTGCCGTATTTGGCAATGCGTGGAACCAGTTCGCGCAGGGTGCGCGTGAGTTCTTCAACGCTGGGCACACCCGAGTGGGATTTGTTGAGCTCCTGCAGCAGCCAGCAAAAAGCCAGTTCGCTGTCGGTGTTGCCCACGGGCTTGAAAGCGCCGTGCAGCATCGGACTGAAATCCTTGAGGTCTCCGTTGTGGGCAAACACCCAGTAGCGGCCCCACAGCTCGCGAACAAAGGGGTGGCTGTTTTCCAGCCGCACTTCGCCCACAGTAGCCTTGCGCACATGGGCCACCACGTTGTGACTCTTGATGGGGTAGCTGCGCAGCATTTGCGCAATCGGTGAGGTGGCCGCGCTTTCCTTGTCGACAAAGTGGCGCACACCTTTACCCGGAGTCGTGTCGTCGCTTTCAAAGAAGGCGATGCCCCAACCATCGGCGTGGTGGTCGGTGCAACCACCGCGTTGCGAAAACCCCGTGAAACTCAGCGTCAAGCTGGCGGGCAGGTGGCTGTTCATTCCGAGAAGCTGGCACATGTAAACAGTTTACACGCCAGCTACGCGGGTTTGACCGCGCAACCCTCCAATAAACAGCTATTGCAGACCGCCGATATAGACCGCCACCGCATGCGTTTCAAGCGCCGTCAGTTTCGACGCCACACTGTGCATGACGGCATTGTCATTCGTGCGCTCGCGGTCGCCAAAGTCCTTCAGTTGGCTCTCCAGGTAAGCGGGGTGCTGGCCTGCCAATCGCGGCAACTGCTGAGTGCCATATCCTTTGGGGCCATGGCACGATGCGCAAGCGGGCACACCGGCAAACGAATTGCCCTTGTTGAAAATGTATTTGCCAACATCGGCCAGCTCCGTATCGGACTGCTGGCGAAACGCGGGTTTGCGGCTGCTGAACCATGCGACCAGACCCCTGAATTCCTCGTCCTTCAGATCCTTGACCATGTCGCCCATGGTGTCGCTCTTGCGTCGCTTGTCACGAAAGTCCTGCAACTGCTTGAACAGGTAATCCGGATGCTGTGCTGCCAGGCGCGGGTAGATAGGGCTGGAGCTGACCCCTTCGCGCCCGTGGCACAGCGCACAGCGCGACTCCACAATCTCCATGACACGCTGGTCCGACGCAACCAGGCCAGTTTGTGCCCCAACCGGGCTGGCAATGACAGCCGCTAGCAGGCCGGCGAACAGGTAATGCTTGTGGGCACTGCAGCGGGTGTTCAGCATACTTAAACTAATAAAATAGATACATCAAATTCTACCGCTGCCAGCAGATACCAGAGTGGCCAGTAACGCCTTCGTTGCTGGGAGACAATGGGCTCAATGACTCTGACCGGCCTGATTGGCCACTACGTTCGCCAGAACTGGCGCCCCTACCTGCTGTCAGCCCTGATGCTGGCATCGGTGAGCGCGCTCACGGTCTTCATTCCACGCCAAGTGGGCCATGTGGTGGACGCACTGGTGGCCGGGACGCTTAGCGAGGACGCCTTGCTGGCGCAGTTGGGTTGGCTGGTTCTGGCCGGCATTGCCATCTATTTTTTGCGTGTGGCCTGGCGCCTGCAGCTGTTTGCCGCCAGCTACCGGCTCGGTGCGCAATTGCGTCAGCGGCTCTATGCAAGGCTGTGCCAACAAGGGCCGCATTTCTTCCAGCTCAAACGCACCGGGGACCTGATGGCCCTGGCCACCAACGACATTGACTCGGTGGAAATGGCTTCGGGCGAAGCCATGCTGGCGGGTTTTGACGGCACCCTGACCCTGATCATGGTGGTGGCCATGATGAGCCTCGGTGTGGATGGGCGGCTGGCCGCAGCGGCCCTGTTGCCTTTTCCACTGATGGCGCTGGCGTTCTGGCGCATCTCCAACCACATCCATCAGGCGTCGCACGATTCGCTGGATGCCTTTGGCAAGCTCAATGACCATGTGCAGGAAACCCTGACCGGTGTTCGCACGCTACGCGCCCTGGGGCTTGAGGAGCGCAGCGCCGCGCGTTTTTCCGAACTGGCCGAAGCCGCAGCCAGTGCCAGCCTGCGCGCCCAGCGCTGGGAGGCGGCTTTCGAGCCTGCAGTTGGCATCACTCTGGTCAGTGCCACCGCGTTGACTCTGGGGCTGGGTGGCTATCTGGTGTGGCACGGCGAGCTGACCATTGGCGCGCTGACGGCCTTCAGCATGTATCTGGGGCAACTGATCTGGCCCATGTTTGCAGCGGGTTGGGTGTTGGCGCTGTTGGAGCGCGGACGCGCTGCCTGGGGGCGCTTGCAGCCTACGCTGGATGCACCCTTGTCGGTGGACGACCACGGTGATTTGCCTGCGGTGGTGCCCGGCACGCTGGCGTTTGATGGCGTCACGTTTTCCTACCCCGGTCATTCAGCAAATGCGCTCTCGGGCTTGAGTTTGACCTTGCCGGCGGGACAAACCCTGGGTCTGGTGGGCGCAACCGGCGCCGGCAAGTCCACCGTGCTGCGGCTGATCTTGCGCCAGTACACCGCACAGTCCGGCAGCACCACCTGGGGGGGTAACGCGCTACACGACTACCGGCTCGACGCGCTGAACCGTGCCATCAGCTGGGTGCCGCAGGAGCCCTTTTTGTTCTCCGCATCGATTGCCGACAACATTGCCCTGGCCAAAGCCAATGCCACCCGTGGCGAAATAGAAAGAGCCGCGCAACTGGCCTCTATCCATGACGACATCGTGCGCATGCCCCAGGGCTATGACACGCCGGTGGGCGAAAAAGGCATTGCCCTGTCGGGCGGCCAGCGCCAGCGTGTGGCTATTGCCCGCGCCATGTTGACTGATGCTCCCTTGTTGTTGCTGGACGATGCCCTGTCGGCGGTCGACACCCAGACTGAAACCGACATCCTGCACCACCTGCGCAGCGCGCGCGTGGGCCGAACCGCGCTGATCGTCAGCCACCGCCTGAGCGCCGTGATGGATGCCGACCATATCCTGGTGCTCAAAGGTGGCCAGGTCAGTGAGCAGGGCGACCACGCCAGTCTGCTGGAGTTGAATGGCTGGTACGCCGCCCAATGGCGCTACCAGCAGCTGGAGGCCAGTCTGGATGCTGCCTGATACCGACCCGCAAGCTGCTACAGCGCAAAAGACACCGCCCGCTAGCACGGCTGGCAGCACGCGCCGCGCCATAGCCCTGCTGCTGCATGCAGCAGCGCCCGAGCGGCGTCACCTGCTGCTGGGCGGCGCATGGTTAATCGTGGCTGCCCTGCTGGAAGCGCTGGGACCTTTGATCGGCAAATACTTCATTGACCATTACCTTTTGCCTCGCAATCTGGTACCGCAGGATATGGGGCTGCTGCTGGGTGCGCTCGTGCTGACCGGCTGCGTCGCGAGCGTGATGCGCTATGCCCAACTGACCCGCCTGGCGGGCGTGGCCATGCGTTCGGTGCGCCGTCTGCGCGAGGAGGTCTATGGCCATGTATTGCGCCTGCCCATGGCGTTTTTTGACAAGGCCATCACGGGCCAACTGGTCAGCCGTGTGACCAACGATACCGAGCAGGTGAAAAGCCTGTACGTGCAGGTGCTCTTTGTCATGCTCGACAGCAGCATCGTGGTGCTGGGTGCGCTGGGCGCCATGGCCTGGCTGGACTGGCGTTTGATGCTGATCGTGCTCACGTTGATCCCGGCGGTGGTGGTCATCGTGTGGTTTTATCAGCGCTGGAGTGCACCGGCGGTGGCGCGTGCGCGCCAGAAACGCAGCGACATCAATGCCCAGATGTCGGAATCCATCGCCGGTATGGCGGTGCTGCAGGCCAGCAATGCACAGCAGCGCTTTCGCGACCGGTTTGACACCACCAACGGTCAGCACCTGAATGCGCGCATGGCAGAGATGAAGGCAAACGCCTGGTTGCTGCGCCCCATGCTCGACCTGATCAATGTGGTGTTGCTGGTGGTGGTGATCCACAGCTTCGGTCAGCGTACGTTGAGCGGGCTGGAAGTGGGTGTGCTGTACGCGTTTGTCAGCTACATCGGCCGTGTGGTGGACCCGCTGATCCAGATCACCCTGCAGTTTGGCCAGTTGCAGCAGGCCGTCGTAGCCGCTGCGCGGGTGGATGCCCTGTTGCAGGAAAGTCGCCCCGCCGCCATGGCAGGGCCCGAACGCATAGGCTTTGGCGCCATTCGCATCGAGCAGTTGCGCTTTGGCTACGACCCGGCCACCGTGGTGCTGCATGACCTGTCGCTGGACATCCCGGCGGGAGGCTTTTACGGACTGGTGGGTCACACCGGTAGCGGCAAGTCCACGCTGCTGTCCTTGCTGTTGCGCTTCTACAAGGCCCAGTCGGGCCGGATCACCCTGGATGGCGTGGAGTTGTCGCGCTTCAGCGACGCGCACTTCCGCGCCGACGTGGGGCTGGTGCCACAAGACCCATTCCTGCTGGCCAGCAATGTGCGCGACAACATCGCGATGGGGCGTGAGTTGAGCCAGGCGGAGATTGAAGTGGCTGCCCGCGCAGCACACTGCCACGACTTCATTGTTCAACTGGAGCAGGGCTATGACACCTTGCTGGGTGAAGGGGGCGCACGCCTGTCAGTAGGGCAAAAGCAGCTGATTGCGATTGCCCGCGCGCTGGCGGGTCAGCCGCGCATACTTTTTCTGGATGAAGCCACCGCCCACATCGATTCAGAGACCGAGCAAATCGTGCAGGTCGCCCTGTCCGAGCTGCGCGGGCGTGTAACCGTGGTGGCCATTGCGCATCGCCTTTCCACCATCCGTGCGGCCGACTGCATCGTGGTACTCAACCACGGACGCATTCACGAGCAAGGCAACCATGACGAGCTGATGGCACTGGACCAGGGCATTTACCAGCGGCTGTATTTGTTGCAGCAACTGGGCGATTAGGCGATCTATTTTCCGGTTTGGCCATCGTGCTTTTGAGCGCGAATGGCTTTGCTGTTGTGCCTGGCTTCACGCTGCAATTTGCGGCGCTCTGCGGCCGTGACCTTGCCGTCGGCCTTGGCAGCAGTTTCATTCGCCACAAGCTTGGCTTCACGCTTTTGCAGACGGTTGGTTTCCTTGGCATTGAGTTGTCCGGATGCCACGCCCTGGCCAATTCGCTGCTGCTGGTTCGCTTCGCGCTTGTCCAGGTTGGGTGTTGCGGGTTGGGCCATAGCCATGCCGGCCATGGTGAGAGCAAGCGCGGAAACCAGTGACTTCATCTTCATACAAAACTCCGTTGTGTTGGGTGCATGGAACAACTCCATGCGCCCATAACGGAAACCCCCGTCAGACGTTGACGGGCGACTTGTACGGTCAACGTGAAACTGTGTAAATCAGCATTTAGAGCATATTTTTTCCCGTGACCACAATATGAAATTCAAAATATTCTCACCTATTTGCATAAATATGATTATATTAGCTAATATTTAACAACAAACCGTTATGACAAATTGCATCCTTCTGCAGCAAGTCCAATCCACCTCTGTCGCTAATCCATCGAGCGTGAGACCGCTAAAGGTGCTGGTCGTGGAAGACGATGCCGACATGCTGCGGCTCTACCAAACGGTGTTTCCATCCTGGCCTCTATCGCTGGACGTTACCTTCGTGAGCAACGGGATTGATGCCATGTTCAAGATGCGACGCATGCAACCCGATCTATTGGTGCTGGACTTGAACATCCCGGGTATCAACGGTTTGAGAGTTCTCAAGGAAACCATGTGGCAAGGCGGGCTGACCACAGTGGTGGTTTCCGGACTGGATGAGGACCGCATTCACGTCCTTGGGGGCATCCCTAGTGGCGTCGAGGTGTTACCCAAACCTGTGCCATTTGCGCGACTCATGGCAATTGCCCAACAGCTCAGCGAAACCAAATGCGGAGCGACAGAACAGGTGAGCGTATGAACCTTGGCTTGGATATGAATTTGCAAGAGGAACTGGCCGAAGGTGTGATACACCTCAGCACCGACGGGCAAGTAACCGACTTCAACCGTGCTGCGGTGCCCTGGGTGAAATACGCAATGGCTGCGAAAAACCAGTTGCGCCAACAGATGGCGCAAGTATCCAATGGCACGCTCCATTCTCCTCTGAAAATAGAACTACCCGACACCGAAGACCCGGTTCTGCACGACCATGTGGTCCACCTTTGCACCGCGGGTCCAACGGGCTACGCCCTCTTCATTACAAACCGGCGCGCGGCAGCGCAAGCGGCTTCGCTGGCGGCGAATGACAACGATTTCTTCAGGTTGCTGGGGTCGCAAACCCGGCATGAGCTCACCCATTTAAGAAATACGCTTTCCGACGCCAGCAACGAAACCAACGTCTCGGGTGGCAGTTTGCCCGAGCAAGCACACCGGTTGAGTCGCCTGTTGGTTGCGTTTGACCAGCTGTCACGTTTGCACCAGAACGACGCCTTTCAGTCCGGAGAACGGCTTTCGTTGTGGCGACTGGTCAAGAAACTGGTGGACGAGACGTCCCGTGGGCAGTGCAGTTTCCATATTAATCCCCCGATGGAGAGCAAGGTCGAATCGGACAGCGTCATCTATGGCGACGCCACTTGGCTTGAGACCAGCATACGGACCCTGATGGCTGCTGTAGCCGAATTCGCACCAGCACACAGCAAGGTCGAAATGCGGGTCCGACTCCATGGCAGCTATGTTGTCCTTAGCAGTCACTTCTCCAACGCATCCATCAAGGAAATGCAGAACTGCGAGGAGGCCGATACAACCGTGAGCCACGCACTTCGGTTTGAT
>CAJAVE010000145.1 GCA_903945325.1 uncultured beta proteobacterium
ATATGGTGCGTTTTAATACCTTACGGTATTTAATGTTACTAAATAGTCGTACATTCCTCCATCGCTAGCATTTTGGCGATATGGCCTTCAACCACTCATGGAGAATTTTATGAAAAAAGTTCTTATTGCTTCTGTACTTTCCTTCGGCATGGCACTGTCTGCTCAAGCCAAAGACATCGTTGACACCGCGGTCGCCGCTGGAAGTTTCAAAACGCTGGCGACGGCCCTGGGCGCCGCTGGCTTGGTGGATACGCTCAAAGGAAAAGGCCCGTTCACCGTGTTTGCGCCCACAGACGAAGCCTTCGCCAAAATCCCCAAGGCCGACCTGGATGCGTTGCTCAAAGACAAAGCCAAGCTGACCGCGGTACTGACCTACCACGTAGTAGCCGGCAAGGTCATGGCCGCTGATGTCAAGGCCGGCAAGGTCAAAACCGTGCAGGGCTCAGACCTGACCGTCACCACCACGGGCGGAGTCCAGGTGAATGGCGCCCATGTCGTCAAGACGGACATCGTTGCAGACAACGGTGTCATCCACGTCATTGACGCCGTCGTCATGCCCAAATAAGCAGCTTGCTCGCCTTAACTTACCCGGACGCTTTGACCATGACAACCACCCCACAAACTTCTCCTGCCCACCCAGCGCACAGCCTGGCGTTTCTGGCGGCTCGCGCATGTGGGGTAGTTGCAGCGCTGGCACTGAGCATGCTGCCGGGGGTTAGCCACGCCATCGAGGAGCCCTCCTACACCACCCTGCGCTCCCTGGATGGAATTGAAATCCGCGAATACGCTGCCTACACAGTGGCAGAGGTCCTGGTCAACGCAGACGCAAGCGACGCCGGTAACCGCGCATTCCCGATCCTGGCTGGCTACATTTTCGGCAAAAACAAGGGTGAGCGCACATTTGCGATGACCGCACCCGTGACGCAGACAGCGGCACCCGTGAAAATGGAAATGACGGCACCCGTCACCCAAACGGCAGTTGCGGGCGGTTTTATGGTGCAGTTTGTTTTGCCCAAAGGCGTTACCGTGGCCAATGCACCCGAACCCCTGGACGCCCGTGTGGTGCTGCGCGAGGTTGCAACGCAACGCGTCGCGGTGATCCGCTACTCGGGCTTCTGGTCGGAGTCCAACTACAACGAACACCTCGCCAAACTGCAAAGTGGCTTGCGCGCAGCGGACATTGCATGGACCGGCGAACCGGTTTACTCCCGCTACGACGGTCCCATGACGCCGTGGTTCTTGCGACGCAATGAGATCTGGTTGCCATTGACGCTCTGACGCTCTCAGTTGTGAAGGCATTGACACGCAGGGCTGCCCTGACCCTGGCGCTTGGTATTGGGGCGCAGGGGGGCGTAGTTCAGGAAACAGCGCGTTGAAATTGGCGCGGTTTGGTCATCGCAGTGGTGCCGTACGCGCGACACGGCGGATTTAGCCTTCCCGGGCCAGCGCATCGACCAACCGGTTTTTAACTCATTCTTCAATGAATCGGACGTAGCGGTAGACAGAACCCTTGCCGCGCAGCAACTGCTGTCCTCCTGGCGCGGCCCCGGTGTTCTCGTGGTGGTGACCCACCAAGTCAACATTACCGCCTTGACAGGTGTTGTACCGTCTTCTGGCGAGGGCGTGGTGATCAAACCATCGGTCAATGGTGTCAAAATTGTGGGAGTCATCACCCCTTGAGTTGTGCGTCGAATACCAGTAACGGTACTTCAGCCGACCCGGATTTCACGCTGGCTAAGGCCGAAGTCCTTTAAAAGCTCCAATGCCAGCCCCGGCTTGACGCCGATGCTGGAAGGTTTGAAATTTCTCTTGAAAAATGGAGCAAATGCTGGGTGAGCATCCGCATCCGCAGGGCCGATACGCCGAAAGCCCATGCTCCACCGGTCGAAACTTCGTTGGGGGATCGGTTCGCGCTGAATCAGCAAGATCCCGTCGTGACGCGAATCGCTGCGAATGCGGGCAAAAGCGGCGTCCACGGATGACTCCTCGCCCTCCAGCACTTGCATAAAACTGCCTCCCACGTACAACAACATTCCGGTCACATCATGCACTGTGTTGTACCGCACGGCCGATTCCAGAATGCTGTCCAGATCAGCACTTTCGTATTGCTTGTTGGCGGTACTGATGTAAATCAAATGGATGAGTGCCACGATGACCTCCTGCGAATAAAGATCAGCTTTTTCAAGAGTCTGAGTAAGAAATTGTCTGCTTTTTTGGAATGGGATGAACACCTATCGTTGTGATTCTATTAACCCACTGGAGAAATTTCAATGCAAGTCATTTTTGAATCCCGCGATGCCGATGGCGCACAGATGCGCGAGTTGTCTGTTGAGCGTGTGCGCTTTGCACTGCGGCGCCTGACAGCCATGGTGCCGCGCGCCAAGGTGCAGTTCTCGGATGTCAATGGCCCGCGCGGAGGCGTGGACAAACGCTGCCAAGTGGAGCTAAGCACCGAGGCCGCTGGCACGGTGGTCATCGCCTCGTTGGCCCGTGATTGGCGCACTGCACTGGACCGCTCGCTGGGCCGAGCAACCCGTGTGCTGACGCGCAGTCTGCAACGCAACCAAAAACCCACGCGGGACCGCACGGCAAAACTGGCCCTGGACAGTTAACACGTTCAAACCATTGAGGAAATCACCATGAACAACGCCTATTCACCCCAGACCGACCGCAACCCGGGTCAGTACCCGGACAACTTCTCCGGCAGTGCGACTTATCGCGGCGAATTGCATTCAGCCGACGTGAAACGGGTCTTGCGCAACACCTATGCGCTGTTGGCCATGACGCTGCTGTTCAGTGCCGGTGTGGCCGTGGCCACGCTCACGCTGCAGCTGCCCGCACCCGGGTTGGTTCTCACGCTGGTGGGCTACTTTGGACTGCTCTATGCCGTTCACAAACTGCAGAACAGCGCTTGGGCACTGCCCGCCGTCTTTGCCATGACCGGCTTCATGGGCTACACCCTGGGGCCACTGCTGACGCACTCGCTGGCGTTGCCCGGCGGCGCTCAAACGGTGACGCTTGCTTTGGGCGCAACCGGTGCGACCTTCCTGGCGCTGTCCAGCTATGTACTGATAACCCGGCGTGACTTCAGCTTCATGGGCGGCTTTCTGTTTGTCGGAATGGTCATCGCACTGATCTCCGGTGTTGCCGCAATGTTCTTTCAAATGCCGGCCTTGGGCCTGGCGGTATCGGCCATGGTGGCCTTGTTGTCGGCAGGGTTGATTCTGTTTGAGACCAGCCGTATCGTGAACGGGGGCGAGACCAACTACGTGATGGCCACCGTGAGCCTGTATGTGTCGGTGTTCAATTTATTCACCAGCTTGTTGAGCCTGTTTGGGCTGGGTGGCTCCAATGAATGAACTTATCGCGCCTGACATGGCTATCGGCGCTTTGGCGCTGACAGCCGCCGTGCTGTATGCCGCATGGCATGAATACGCTGCCAAAAATCAGCGCGACGCAAAACTACTGGCGGCAGTCGGTGCCGCCAGCCTGATGGCCAGCGTGGCTGCCTGGGTCAACTGAGTTATTTGGCTTAGAACCACACGATGCAAAGCTTCTTCGACCCCGCCATTTTGTTCTTCGTATTTGGAATATTGGCGGGCTCGCTGAAGTCAAATCTCGAAATACCGCCACAGATATCACGGTTTTTGTCCTTGTATCTGTTAATGGCATTGGGCCTCAAAGGCGGCTTTGCGCTGGCCCAGTCAGGCATGACGGCCGAGGTGCTCATCAGCCTGGGCGCTGCACTGGGCATGGCCATCCTGGTGCCAGCGCTGGGATACCTTGCACTGCGTCGATTCCTCAACGGTTTTGATGCAGCCGCTATTGCCGCCACCTACGGGTCTGTGAGTGCGGTCACCTTTATCACTGCCGTGCAATACCTCGACACCCACGGCATCAGCTTCGGCGGGCATATGGCGGCGGCCATGGCGCTGATGGAGTCTCCCGCGATCGTGCTGGCGGTGGTGTTGGCCAACCATGCGCGTCAGCAGGCCGGGGCTAATGCGGTACCCGGCACATCGGCGACAGGCAATGCGCCACTGGGCCGCATCCTGCACGAGGCCCTGACCGATGGTGCGCAACTGCTGCTGATCGGCGCGATGCTGATCGGCGTGCTGACGGGCGACGCGGGCCAGGCCGCTATGAAGCCATTTTCTGTGGACCTGTTCAAGGGCATGCTGGCCTTCTTTTTGCTCGACATGGGTTTGCTGGCAGCACGCAATATGGGCAAGCTCAAGGGTCAGTCCGTGTGGCTGCTGGTGTATGCCATTGCCGGGCCACTGGTGCATGCAGGCATTGCGCTCGCGCTGGGCTGGGCACTGGGCATATCCCCTGGCAATGTGGCTTTGTTGATGGTGCTGGCGGCCAGTGCGTCGTACATCGCGGTGCCAGCGGTCATTCGCCATGCCATTCCAGAGGCCAACCCCTCGCTCTATTTCGGTATGTCGCTGGGTTTGACCTTCCCGTTCAATATTTTGGTCGGCATCCCTCTGTATGTGCATGCGGCACAGCATTGGCTGCCATGACTTCGACTCCCTCCTGACTCAAAAGGAAAATACAGTGCGCAAATACCCCAAAGACAGCCCGCAAGCTGCCGCAAGAATTGTTGCCTTGACCATCATTTCCGATGGCGATGTGAACAACGCCGAGTTCGCGTTGCTCGATCGGCTCGCGGTGCACGAGCAGTTGGGTCTGGACCGCGACGCATTGCATGACGTATTCGACACGCTATGTGCAGACCTTTTGTCCAGCAACCAGCTCGCGTGGGCAGATGTCTGCCCGGTGGACGCCTACACCCTGGAGCAAATCCTGCACGAAATCGATGACCCGGCTCTTCGCCGCAAAGTTCTGGGCTTGTGCGTCAAGCTGGCCGAAGTGGATGGCCATGTTGCAGAGGGCGAGTCCATCGTGCTGGCGGCGGCAGCGGAGCATTGGGCTCGCCTGCCGGATCCGTCAACCGCCCCATAGCGCGTGCATCGTCTGCTCAAAACGCGCATCGTTGTGCATGTGCGCGGCCTGACCCGCCACGTAGACAGCATCAAAACGGGCGTCGGGGCTGGAGAAGACCAGTGCGTCCAGCACATGGTCGGCCGGAATGCCCAAGAGAGCGGGGGATTGCGCATCGAGCACGCAGAAGTCGGCGCGCTGGGCTAAGGCAATGCCTTTCAGCGCCTGGCCACTGGCTGCAGGGCCGCCACCCAGTGCTGCTTCGAATAGCGCGGCGGCGCTGCTGGTCTGGCCCATCACCTGGGCCGCCATATTGCGCTTGCGGTGCGTCAGGCGCTGGGAATACTCCAGCAGGCGCAGCTCTTCGCTCCAACGGCGCGTGACGTGGCTGTCCGAGCCGACGGACCAGGTGCCACGGACCTTCGCGTAGCCCGGTAAATCAAACACGCCGTCGCCCAGATTGGCCTCGGTGGCCGGGCAGATAACGATGGACGCACCGCGCGCCTGCACGCCCCACAATTCGTCCGGCGTGGTGTGCGTGGCGTGCACCAGGTTCCAGCGCCTGTCGACATCGGCATGGTTGAGCAACCACTCAATGGGGCGCTGGCCGGTGTGGACCAGGCAATCGTCCACCTCCTGTGTCTGCTCGGCAATGTGGATGTGCACCGGCAAGCCGGCGCTGTGCGCGTAGGCCGTCAACTCCTTCAGCGCGGGTGTGCTGACAGCGCGCAGCGAGTGGATGGCCACACCCACATTGATGCGCGCATCACCCGCCGCGTGGCGCTGCACGTCTTCGACGATGCGCATGATGCTGTCCGGGGTGGACGCAAATCGGCGCTGGTCGTCGCGCAGGCCGCTGTCGGCAAAGCCGGAGCGCATATACAGCGTGGGCAACAGCGTCAGGCCCATGCCGGTGCGCCGGGCGGCGCGCACCAGCGCCAGCGACATCTCGGCCGCTTTGGCATAGGGCGAGCCGGCAATCGTGTTGTGCAGGTAGTGGAACTCACAAACCTGTGTGTAGCCACCCGCCAGCAACTCGGCATACAGCTGGCTGGCGATGGTCTCCAACTGCTCGGGCGTGATGCAGCTGGCGGCCGCGTACATGCGGTCGCGCCAGCTCCAGAAGTCGTCTGCGATGGCTGCACCCGTGCTGCGCCGCTCGGTCAGGCCGACGATGGCGCGCTGGAAGGCATGGCTGTGGGCGTTGACCACCCCGGGCAGCACCGGGCCTTTCAGATGCGTGGCTGCGGCACGCTGCTGCACCGTGGCGTTGGGCGTGATCTGGCTCCAGCTGCCGTCGGTCGCAACGCCCAGCAGCACGTCACGCGCCCAGGCACCGGCCACCCAGGCCTGCGGCGCGAAGAATTGCTTTGCTTCACTTTTCATAGCGCCTTGCGCAAGCTTTTAGGGCGCTAGCGACCATATTCTTCAATAGAGGTTGGACCAAAGTGGCTCGTTCGGCGTCAAAGGCAAAGGGTGCGACTTCCTGCATGTACAGGCTTTGGCACATCTCCAGCTGGATGGCGTGGATGTGCTGGTCCGGCTGACCGTAGTGGCGGGTAATGTAGCCGCCTTTGAATCGGCCGTTCAGTGCCGTACTGAATTGCGGGTAGGCAGCGCAGGCTTGCACCACGGCGGCGGTCAGAGCTTCGTCGGCACTGGCGCCACTGGCCGTGCCAATGCTCAGGTCGGGCAGGCGGCCGTCAAACAGCCACGGAATTTCGGTGCGGATGCTGTGCGCGTCCCACAGCAGGGCATAGCCGTGTTGGTCTTTTAGCCGCTCCAGCTCGCTTGCCAAAGCTGCATGGTAGGGCTGCCAATACATTTCGCGACGTCGTGCGCGTTCCACCGCATCCGGCTCCTGCCCGCCCAGGTACAGCGGCTCGCCAGTGAAGAAGCGCGTGGGGCACAGCTCGGTGTTGGACGCACCGGGGTACATGGGCGCGTCGTCCGGCGGGCGGTTCAGGTCGATGACGTAGCGCGAGGTGGTGGGCATCAGCACGCTGGCGCCCAGCTCACCCAGAAAGTCGTAAAGCCGTGCCAGATGCCAGTCGGTGTCTTCCATCTGCAGGGCGCGCGGCACATAGCGCGCGCACAGCTCGACGGGAATGTCAGTGCCGATGTGCGGCATGCTGACCAGTAGCGGTACGCTGCCCTGCTTTAGAGAATAGACGGCCATAGCGCTCATAGCACCTGTCCTTTGAAAATCGTTTTAAGACGCGGGTTGCCGCCCAGCGCATAGGCCAGCTCGGCCGGGTGGTGCACGTTCCACAGCACAAAGTCGGCCCGCTTGCCCGCCGCCAGCACACCGCGATCCCGCAAGCCCAAAGCGGAGGCGGCATGGCGGGTGACACCAGCCAATGCTTCTTCGGGCGTCAGGCGAAACAGCGTGCAGGCCATGTTCAGCATCAGCAGCAGCGAGGTGCAGGGCGAGCTGCCCGGGTTGCTGTCGGTGGAAATCGCCATGGGCACGCCGTGCGCACGCAGCAGGGCGATGGGCGGCAGCTTGGTTTCGCGCAGAAAGTAAAAGGCGCCGGGCAATAGGACCGCCACGCTTCCCGCAGCCGCCATGGCTTGTGCGCCTTCGGCGGACAGCCATTCCAGGTGGTCACAGCTCAGCGCCTCAAAACGGGCTGCCAGCTGGGCGCCGCCGCTGTCGCTGAGCTGCTCGGCATGCAGTTTGACGGGAAGACCCAAACCTTTAGCCGCTGCAAATACACGCTCGATCTGCACGGGGCTGAAGGCAATGCGCTCGCAAAAACCATCCACCGCGTCCACCAAGCCTTCGGCGTGCAGCACGGGCAGCATCTGCAGCACGGCGTCCACATAGTCATCCATGCGGCCGGCAAACTCCGCCGGCACAGCGTGTGCGCCCAGGAAGGTGGTGCGCACGTCCACAGCGAGGGACTGGCCCAAGGCGCGGGCCACCTGCAGGCACTTGCGTTCGTGTTCCAGGGCCAGGCCGTAGCCGGACTTGATCTCGATGGTGGTCACGCCCTCGCCCACCAACTGCTGCAGGCGCCGGCTGCTGGATGCCTGCAGCTCCGCAGCACTGGCCGCACGAGTGGCCTTCACGGTGGATGCGATGCCGCCACCGGCGCGGGCAATGTCCTCGTAGCTGGCCCCGTTCAGGCGCAGCTCGAATTCGTGGGCACGGTCGCCGCCGTAGACCAGGTGCGTGTGGCAGTCGATCATTCCAGGGGTGATAAGGACACCACCGGCATCGTGTTGCACGGTGCAGCGCGCCAGCAGGTCGGCGGGCAAGTCAGCACGCGGGCCGACCCAGGTCAGGGTCTCGCCGTCCACTACCAAAGCTGCGTCTTCCAACAATCCATAGGCTTGCCCAGCGCCCGGCACCATCGTGGCGGCGCGGCAATGGGTCCACAATTCCAGGCTCATGCCGACACCTCCATCCAAAGCGCGTGGCGTGCACGGACCTCAACGGTGGCGGACTCTTTCAATGTGCGCCAGACCAGCGTGGACGCCGGAACATCGATATTTTCAGCATCAATTCGGGCGCTAACCCCCGAATCTATTGCGTAAACAGCTATTGTTTTTGTAGCGACTACGACCGTCTGAAAATCGCCGCGCAAGCGATGCATGCGGGCCGGAAGGCTGCTGTTGCGCACCATCAGGTTGAAGTCTTGCGTGGGGCCATCGATCAGCCGGCAATCGGTGACCGCGCCGCCGTCAAAGCACAGGGGCGCATCAACCACGGTGAGCCGGTGTTCACTTGCACCGGCCTCGCCGCTGTCAGACGCCGTACGCACATTGAGCACTACGCCCGCGCCACGCAGTACGGCAAACCAGCGTGTGATGCCGTCAAAACGCGAGAACGGACCGCTCGCCCCCACCTCGGCGACCGACATGCGCCAGGCCCATTCACCCTGCGCCGGCCAGACGGCCAGCTCACGGGTTACGCCGCCACCGTTACGCCATGGTGCCGCCGGTGCATCGGCCAGGTGGATCACATGCCAGCTCATAGCTGAAAGTTGCCACTGAAACTGTAGCGAGTGCCGGGATAGACCAGCCTGGCAAAGCTTGCAACCCGGGTGCCGCTGATCGTGCGCCGCTTCATGACCAGACATGCTGCGCTTTTGTTGATGCCCAGCGCTTTGGCCTCCGAGGCGGTGGGCAAGGCCGCTTCGATGGAGTAGCTGGCCTCGGTCAAAGGCGCGTGCTCCAGCAGGTAGTGGGTCGATGTGGTTTGCGTCAGGTCAGCGTCCAGGTAATGGGGTGCAGAGGCCGGGTTCACATACCGGTCTTCAAACTGGATGGCCACACCATCTTCACAATGCACCTGCGCCGAGTGAAACACCTTGGTCCCGACACGCACATTGAAGGTCTGCGCCAAAGCGGCATCCGCACGTACAGTCTCCACCAGCAAAACAGTGGTGCTGTGGATGTGGCCGCGCTCCACGATTTCTTCATGAATATCGCGAACGGCCAGGGTGCTGGAGATGCGGTGCAACTGCGCCACCACCGTCCCCGACCCCTGAACCCGAGTGACAACGCCTTCAACGGCCAGCTCCTTGACGGCGCGATTAACGGTCATGCGGCTCACACCAAACTGATGCTGCAAAGCTGCCTCACTGGGAACCGCATCTCCAGGGCGCCAAACACCCAGGTTGATTTGGGCTTTGACAAAAGCTTTGACCTGTTCGTAAGCAGGCAATGGAATCGGTGTCATGGGCGGTGAATAGTCGGCTGCATTGTCCCGATTCTACAAGTTGTATAGACAATTACAATGGATGCAAAAAAACTCCTGGTCCCAGAGGGCGCAGGAGTCCACTGCAACAGTGGCCGCTCAGCGGCCCTGCTGTTTGCAATCAGAACGAGTGGCGGATACCGAGTTGCGCGCCGGTAGCGTTGCCACCCGCATCGGTTGGGGTCAGGCCATCACCCACGGTGAAAGTCTTGCCAACGCCGTCGTTGGTTACAACTGAATAGTTGCCATACAACGCAGTGCGCTTGGACAGGTTGTGCACGTAGCCAATGGTCCATTGGCTTGCGTCGTTGGCTACCTTTTCAGCCTTGAGCATGGTGTACGCAGCACGGATCTGGCCTGAGCCCAATTCGTACTGGGTACCGATCATGTTGACACTGGTATTGGTCGCGCCCACTTCATTCTTGCCATACAGGTACATCAGCTTGGCAGGTCCAAACTTGTAATTGACACCAAAGTTGGATTGCGTGTAGTTGCCAGTGCTGTACTTGGTTGTCCCGGTGGCAACGGCAAGAGCCAAGGGGCCTGCGGCATAGCCCAGACGGCCGCCCACATAGTTGCCATTGTCTGCCGTCGCTCCTGTAGTACCCGTTTGGCCATTGGCAACCATCAAGTGGCCATTGAACCCGCCAGAATCAGCGGGCAACAGGTAGGCGATGGAATTCGATGCGCGAACGTTTGTGCGAGCAGTGGTGCCGCCCGCAGCCACCGGGTAAAACAACTGGCCGGCATTGCCAACACCATTGGTTCCGAAGGGGTGCATGGCGGTCGTCAGGTTATTGAAGGTGGGCACGTAATCCCGACCGACCCGCAACTCTCCCCATGTGCCAGACAACGATACTGTCGAGCGGCGTCCAAACAGACCCGTCGCCAAATTTGCACCTGAATTATTGACATTGGTGGACCCACCGGCACCGGTAGTCAGGGCGACCGCACCTTCGAAATGGAAGTTGGCTTTGAGTCCGCCGCCCAAGTCTTCCGATCCGCGCAAGCCAAAACGGCTGGACGTGTTGCCGTCGTTGATCACCAGGTTTTGCGATCCCGCGCCGCTGGCGGTATTCATTTGGTAGGCCATGTCGGCGACTCCAAATACCGTCACCGTAGTCTGTGCATGCGCCGCGCCTGTGGCGCACGCCAAGGCGGCAACGCCAAAAAGGACTGTTAACTTCTTCATCATTTTTTCCTTTGCAGGCTGGCTTGGGTTCACGGAAATGCCGTGAATTGCCTAAGGTCAATTATCAGAAACGCGGGCGAAATCCACAAGTAGTGGATTTCCACACCCGGGTTTTCCCTATCAACGAGGTGGCACCCGGGACGTCAACGCAGCGGGACTGAAGTCGGGCATAAAGCGGCAGCCCTTGGCCGGCTCAAAGACTGGCTCCACTGCCGGGCAGCGTCTGGCAATGGCCACAGCGGTAGGCTTGGCTCCACCTTGTGTCCATTCCAACAGCGCCGCAATGGCGGTTACGTATTGCGCGTCCGACAGGTAGGAATGTTCGGAGTCGTCGGTAAACACCTGTACCAGGTTGCCGCCTTGCCCCCCGGCCACCATTCGTTCCCGGAAGAAGGATTCGAGCTCAACAAAGGCGATGGGGTCTTTGGTGGCATGCATGGTCAATACCGGCACGGCAATGCGACCTTCTGCATCGGCATCTTGCGCAAATGCAGCGACGGCCAAAGGGTCGGCCCGGTAGCGCGCAACGCTGCCATTCAGGGCATCGTCCTGGCCCTTCAAGCCATACTGAACGTTCTCGTTGCCAAAGACATTGCGCCCTTGCATGCGATGCCAGGCAATATCCTGAAAGTGCCAGGTTGCCCAGTTCATATGGCCGACCAGCGAACGCTCCTGAATCTTGACTGCCCGCAGCAACGTATCCAGTTTGGCCTGCTGTTCAGGCGAGCGCTCCACTGCAGGCTTGCGCACACCGGTACAAGCGTCCACGCGTTCCTCCAGCTCCTTGCGCGTCAGCTTGCTATCCAGAGGCAGGCCCTGCCACAGCGGGTAGGAGGGTTCGTCAGGGCGTGGATGGTTGTTGCACAGCGCCTGGTAGACCACGCGCAGATCCATGCGAAAGTTATACGAATGGACGCCGCCGCCCAATACGCCGTTGGTCAGCAACACAGCATCAAAGGCCGGCTTGTCCGGGTTTGCCTGTCGTGCCATTTCAGCGGCCTTAACGGCCACGCCTGCGCCCCACGACTGGCCATGCAGTACCGTCAATTTTGGCGCGCCGAACTGGGCAACAAAGCGTTGACGCACCCGCTCGGTGTCTTCAGCGGCTGAGCGCACCGCCACTCCACCTTGGCGGTAGCCAGAACCGGCGTAGGCGAAACCGGCGCGGGTCCAGATGGACCACCGCGTCATGTCATCCGCCGGGCGCTGCGCCTTAGGCACACCCAACTCGGGGCCGCCATGGGCATGGACGACCAGCGTACCGTTCCACTGTGCCGGCATGGCCAGCCAGTAATGGGCTCCCATGCTGTCGCGACCGCGCCGGCATTGTGTGCCAGGGGCTTGACCTGCGGGGCACGGGGCAATCTCCGGCTGGTCGGCTGCTTCCGCCAAAGACGCATCGCCTGCCGCACCGAAAGCGCCAGCGCACCCCAGCAATAGCACCAGCCCCGCACAACGCTTGAATGAAAAAAATCCTGACTGCATCGCCCGACCCCTAAAAATTGAATGACTGAGGCCATACGGTATTGCGTGTTGGACTTTTACGCCAGTCTAGGGTTAACCCGCTATTGCTTGAGTTGTATATACAAATTACAATTGAGCGATACCATGCATTCATCGCCCCCACTGAGCCGGAGTCACCATGTCTGATCTCTCAAACGCCAACTTTCTGAACAGCAAAGCCCGCCCCGTGCGCGCACCCCGGGGCTCTGAACTGAGCTGTGCCAACTGGCAAATCGAAGCGGCCTACCGCATGCTGCAAAACAACCTGGACACCGAAGTGGCCGAGAACCCCGATGAGCTGGTGGTGTATGGCGGCATAGGGAAAGCCGCACGCAACTGGCCCGCCTTTGACGCCATTCTGGACAGCCTGCGCAAACTCAGACCCGACGAAACGCTGATGGTGCAGTCCGGCAAGCCGGTGGGCGTGTTCCGCACCCACGAGGGCGCGCCGCGCGTGCTGATTGCCAACTCCAACCTGGTGCCAAAGTGGGCCAACTGGGAACACTTCAACGTACTGGACCGCAAAGGCCTGATGATGTATGGACAGATGACGGCGGGCAGCTGGATCTACATCGGATCGCAGGGCATCGTGCAGGGAACCTACGAGACCTTCGTCGAAGCGGGTCGCCAGCACTACAACGGCGATCTGTCCGGGCGCTGGGTGCTGACCGCCGGGCTGGGCGGCATGGGTGGTGCACAGCCTTTGGCCGCCACATTTGCTGGCGCTTGCTCACTCAACATCGAGTGCCAGCAGTCCAGCATCGACTTCCGACTGCGCACGCGCTATGTGGATGAGCAAGCCACCGATCTGGATGACGCACTGGCACGCATTGCCAAATACACGGCAGAGAAAAAAGCAGTGTCCATCGCCCTGTGCGGTAACGCGGCCGACATCGTGCCGGAGCTGGCGCGGCGCGCCAAATCAGGTGGTGAAGGCGCAGAGCTGGCACGCCCCGACATCGTGACCGACCAGACCTCGGCCCACGACATCATCAATGGCTATTTGCCATCTGGCTGGAGCGTGGAGCAATGGAAGGCCGCGCAAAAAGACCCGGCACAACATGCAGCCTTGACCCAAGCCGCGGGCGAATCCTGCGCCGTGCATGTGCAGGCCATGCTCGACTTTCACGCCATGGGCATCCCCACCGTGGACTACGGCAACAACCTGCGCCAGGTCGCCAAGGACTATGGCGTGGCCAACGCGTTTGACTACCCGGGCTTTGTGCCCGCCTATGTGCGCCCGCTGTTCTGCCGCGGCGTGGGTCCGTTCCGCTGGGTAGCTCTGAGTGGCGACCCCGAAGACATCCGCAAGACCGACGCCAAAATGAAGGAACTATTCCCCCATAACGCCGGCCTGCACCGGTGGCTGGACATGGCACAGGAACGCATCGCCTTCCAGGGCCTGCCCGCGCGCATCTGCTGGATCGGTTTAGGTGAGCGCCATCTTGCTGGTCTGGCGTTCAACGCAATGGTGAAAAGTGGGGAACTCAAAGGCCCCATCGTCATCGGCCGTGACCACCTGGACAGCGGCTCGGTCGCCTCGCCCAACCGCGAGACCGAAGCCATGATGGACGGCAGCGATGCGGTCAGCGACTGGCCCCTGCTCAACGCCCTGCTCAACACCGCCAGCGGTGCCACCTGGGTCAGCCTGCACCACGGCGGTGGCGTGGGCATGGGTTACTCGCAGCACAGCGGCGTGGTCATCGTGGCGGACGGAACGCCAGAGGCGGCTGACAAGCTGGGCCGCGTGCTATTCAACGACCCGGCCACGGGTGTGATGCGCCACGCCGATGCGGGTTACGACATCGCCTTGCAGTGCGCCAAAGACAACGCCCTCAACCTGCCCATGCTCACCTGAAACATTGCGGGACATACCGCCGCCACTCGCAGTGGGCCAGCTCTGTCCTCAACACTCTAGAAAGCCACCATGCTCATCCTGCCCGGCCACCTGACCCTGGCGCAACTGCGCCAATTGCACACCCACATCACTCCCTTGGCGCTGGACGCAGCAGCGCGCCCCGGCATAAGAGCCGCAGCCGACCTGGTGCACCAAGCTGCGCAAGGCGGTGCCGCCGTCTATGGCGTCAACACCGGCTTCGGCAAGCTGGCGAATCAGCGCATTGCCCAGGCCGACCTGGAGACCCTGCAACTCAACCTGCTGCGCTCACACGCCGTGGGTGTGGGCGAGCCCATGTCCGAGCCCGTAGTCCGGCTGATTTTGCTGATGAAGGCGGCCAGCCTGGCACGCGGCTATTCGGGCATTCGCGAACTGGTGATCGACCGCCTGTTTGCGTTTTACAACCTCGGCATCACGCCCGTCATTCCAGCCCAGGGCTCCGTCGGCGCATCGGGTGACCTGGCACCACTGGCCCATTTGTGCCTGCCGCTGATTGGCGAAGGCGAAGTCTTCTATGGCGGCACCCGCATGCCGGCGGCCAAAGCATTGCATCTGGCCAAGCTGGAACCCATCCAGCTGTGGGCCAAGGAAGGGCTGGCTCTGATCAACGGCACACAGGTGTCCACCGCGCTGGCCATCGACGCGCTGTTTGCCACAGAGCGATTGTTCGAAGCGGCGGTGATCTCCGGAGCGGTGACGCTGGACGCCGCCCGTGGCAGCGACGGCCCATTTGATCCGCGCATCCACGCCGTGCGCGGCCAGCCCGGCCAGATCGCCTGTGCGTCGGCCTACCGCGCGCTAACGGCGGGTAGTGCCATCCGCAAGTCGCATCTGGAAGGCGACGACCGCGTACAAGACCCGTATTGCCTGCGCTGCCAGCCCCAGGTGATGGGTGCCTGCCTGGACCAAATGCGCTATGCCGCCGATGTGCTGCTGCGGGAAGCCAATGCTGTCACCGACAACCCACTGGTGTTTGCAGAGACGGAGACACTGCTCTCGGGCGGCAATTTCCATGCAGAGCCGGTGGCCCTGGTCGCCGACGCGCTGGCCGTGGTGATTGCAGAAATCGGCGCCATCACCGAGCGGCGTATCGCCATGCTGGTGGACACCGTGGTGTCGCGCCTGCCGGCCTTTCTGACACCCGAGCCCGGCCTGAACTCGGGCTTCATGATCGTGCACGTCACCGCTGCTTCGCTGGCGTCCGAGAACAAATCGCTGGCCCACCCCGCCAGCGTGGACAGCCTGCCCACATCGGCCAACCAGGAAGACCATGTGAGCATGGCCACTTTCGCCGCGCGACGTTTGCAAAGCATGTTGCGCAACACCGAGTACATCGTGGCGATTGAGTTGCTGGCTGCGGCACAAGGCATTGAATTCCTGCGACCGCTTAAAAGCTCGGCGGTGCTCGAAGGCATTCTGGCGCTGGTGCGCTCGGTGTCGCCCGCGATGATGGTGGACCGCAGTCTGGCGCCCGATATGGAACTGGTGCGCGGCCTGATCACCCAGGGCCGCATTGGTCTGGCTGGGGAGGCGCAGATCAGCGAGCTGAGTGCGTTGCGGCTGGGTTGAGACCCAATTTATTAATTAAATCAGCCGCTAGCCCAATCTGGATATGCGCAACCAGCTATCAAAAATATAGCTTATGACTCCGTGCCTTGCACTTTCTTTCGGGTGGCCCTGACCACCCGCACCGGTTTACGCGCAACCGGTTTTTTGGCAGTAAGGGTTTGAGGCAAAAACGCAGCCTCCATCTCGGCCAGCGCATCAGCCGTGTAGACCGCCAGGCGCTGCATGCTGGGCATGGACGAGTGGCAGCCGGTGTAGCCGAAGTTCATGAACCCGGCATAGCTCTGGCAGGTAATGTTGAGTGCCTGCCCGTGTGTCACGATAGACGCCGGATAGGTGGCCACCATTTCCGCACCGCGCAAATACAGCGGCTTGTCGGGCCCGGGCACATTCGAGATGGTGATGTTGAACATGGGCCGGACGCGCCCGCCAATGCCGGTCAGCAGTGTGAGGATGGTAGGCGCCATCAGCAGCACCGTGTACTGCATCATGGCCTGGCGCGGCAAACTCTGCACATGCTCCTTCGCCTGTTTGACCGATTGGCGAATGGCCGCCAGCCGCTCCCGCACATCGACTAGGTCGGTACCCAGCGTGGACACAATAAAGGTAATGGCGTTGCCGTTGCCGGTATCGTCCTTGGGCCGCACCGAAACCGGAATCCCGGCCGTCAGGGGCTGCTCGGGCAGGTTATTCGACTCGTCCAGAAAGCGCCGCAAAGCGCCACCACAAACAGCCAGCACGATGTCGTTGAGCGTGCAGTCCGCCGCGGTCGCCAGATGGCGCATGCGCTCCAGCGAAAACTGCTGCGTGGCAAAGCGGCGCTTCTCGCGCACACGCCCGTTCAGTACCGAGCGGGGCGCGACAAACGGCAAGGCCATGTTGTCACCCGGGTTCATGGCGTGTCTGACCAGTTTGCCAAACGCAGCAACCAATTGGGGAACCGTACTGGCCTGCATGCGCAGCTCTTGCACCGCACCGGCAATGGCATGGGTCACCGTGGGCAACAAGGCCTCCTGGTGCTTGCGGGCTTTAGGGGTATGCGATTCCTTGCCGGTTGCCCAGAACGGTGGCATGTGCAGGCTGGCGTCCCGGTCAAACGACATGCCGCTTTGAAGCAGCTTGACGCCGCTGATGCCGTCAATCAGCGAGTGGTGCATTTTGATGAACATGGCAAACCGGTTGCCCTCCAGCCCCTCGATCAGCGTGCATTCCCATGGCGGGCGCGACAGGTCCAGTGGCGTGCTTTGCAGGCGCCCCACCAGTTCGCCCAGTTCCCGCTCGCCGCCGGGCCACGGCAGCGCGGCGTGGCGCACGTGGTATTCCAGGTCAATGTTGGTGTCTTCCACCCAGACGCGCACCGGGTTCAGGCTGAAGGACGGTTTGAGGCGCTGGTTCCACGGCGCCTTGAACTGGCGGTGGCTACGGTAGGCCACCATGGTCTTGCGCATGAAGTCCTTGGGCGCGTCTTCAGGCAACTTGAATTGAAGCAGACCGCCCACGTGGTTGGGCGTGGCCCGGGTTTCGGTAACGATCCAGGCGGCGTCCAGGGGGTTGAGGCTGATGGGGTTCATGCGGGTGGCTCGGCGATGCGTTTGAAGGCCGCCAGCTTACACCGACTACCGGCTCTGACTACCTAGGCATAACCCGGCAGCCAGGAGCCTGGGCGGTGGAGCGTTCTGCGCAGGTCAAGGAGGAGCCCGCGCAGCGGGCGGGGGACACGGAGCAGA
>CAJAVE010000146.1 GCA_903945325.1 uncultured beta proteobacterium
CGCAGGACGCGCCCGACAAGCCATCCCCGATTCATACGAGTGCCCGCGCAATTTTCGAAACAGCGGACCATCTGCATAACGTGCTGCGCAGTATGCTGCACCGTCTGCGCCCGGCAGGCCTGGATGACTTGGGACTGCTTTCCTGCCTGCAGGTACTGGTCGAATCCTGGTCCAGGCGTCATGCGGTCATCTGCACATTTCAAGCCGATGGCGAATTCGAGGGTCTCGAGGAGGCCACCAACATCACGCTCTACCGCGCCGTTCAGGAAAGCCTGTCGAACATTGCCCAGCACGCGTACGCTAGCCGGGCCAGCGTCATGATCTGTCGGTCGGCCCCTCGCTCTGATAACCATTGCATTACGTTGAATATTCATGACAACGGTGTGGGCATGTCCAAGGGTACGACGCGCCAAGGGCTTGGCGTGCTCGGAATGAACGAACGCGTCAGTGCCTTGGGCGGACGCCTGTCACTCGTGACTCTGCTTTCTGGCGGCACGCACGTCCAGGTTGTTTTACCGATGCCAATCGAGGGGGCCACAGCATGATTCGCATTCTGCTGATTGACGACCATGCCGTCGTTCGTGCTGGCTACCGCCGGTTCTTGGACCGCAGCAATCTGGTGACGGTCGTGGCCGAGGGTGAAAACGCCGAACAAGGCTATGCATTGTTTCGCCAGCAGGCGCCAGATGTCAGCATCGTTGACCTTTCGATGCAGGGTGTCGGAGGACTTGAACTGATACGTCGGATCGTGGCACATTCGCCGCAGGCCCGCGTACTGGTCTTCAGCATGCACGAGGAAGCCGTATTCGCGGAACGCGCACTGCAAGCCGGTGCCCGCGGTTATGTCACCAAGCAAAGTGCGCCGGACGTGTTGGTTGACGCCGTACACGCGGTGCATGCGGGCCGCCGCTTTCTGAGCCCGGATATGGCACAGCAGCTGACTTTGAGAAAAATGGCTGAACATCCCGTCACGGCACTCTCCGCCAAGGAGTTTGAAGTTTTCAGACTGATAGCCCAAGGGCAATCCGTCGCCAACGTGGCGAATACTCTGAACCTGAGTCTGAAAACAGTGGCCAACCACCAAACGCATGTCAAGGAGAAGCTGGGCGCCTCCACCAGCACAGCACTGGTTCATATTGCGTTTCGACATGGTGTGATCGCACTATCCGCATGAGGATTTCCAGAGGCAATTTCAGGAATTTCTCCCTATGCGAGAAGCAACCTGCCTTTTACGATGGCATGAAACTTCAGGACAATTTTTATGCAACATCCGACGACCCACCGTGAGCGACCCCTGTGGCCCAGCACCTCCATCATGCTGGCGCTCAGCGCAGCATTCAGCGTCTGCGCGCATGCGCAACAGCGACAAGCACTGGACACGGTAGAGGTCATTGGCAGCACCGCGCTGCCGGGCCTGGGCCAACCGCGCTACGAGATCGCCGCGCCGGTACAAGTGGCCAGAAGCCGCGACATCGCGCGCAGCGGCGCGCTGGATCTGGGTGACTTCATAAACCGCAGCCTGGGCAGCGTCCATGTCAACGAAGTGCAGGGCAATCCCTTCCAGATGGATGTGAATTACCGCGGCTACACGGCGTCGCCGCTGCTGGGCACGCCCCAGGGCCTGTCGGTGTACATGGATGGCGTGCGTATGAACCAGCCTTTTGGCGATGTGGTGAGCTGGGACCTGATTCCGCGCTCCGCGATTGCGTCCATGACCCTGATGCCGGGCTCCAATCCGCTGTTTGGCCTCAATACGCTGGGGGGCGCCCTGTCGGTGCAGACCAAGGATGGCACCACGGATGCAGGGACGTCCCTGCAAGCCACGCTGGGCAGCAACGCGCGCCGCGCCGTGGAGGTCGAGCACGGCGGCCAGAACGACAATGGCCTGAACTGGTACGTGAATGCCAACCGGTTCAGCGAAAAGGGCTGGCGCAATGAATCACCATCGGATGTGCGCCAGTGGTTCAGCAAGCTGGGCTGGTCCAGCGGCAACACCGACTTGAAGCTGACACTGGCCCATGCAGACAACCAGCTCAACGGCAATGGGCTGCAGGAGCAGCGTTTGCTGGAGCGTGACCGTGCCAGCGTGTACACCAAGCCGGACGTCACGCAGAACCGCTCCACGCTGTTCAACCTGGCGGCCAGCCACGCATACAACGATGCATTGATGGTCTCGGGCAACGTTTACTACCGCGACATCCACACTTCGACCTTCAACGGCGACGCCAACGAAGGCGCGCTGGACCAGTCGGTCTACCAGCCCAGTGCGGCCGACATCGCGGCGCTGAAGGGAGCGGGCTATAGCGGCTATCCGGCCAGCGGTGCCACGGCGGCCAACACGCCCTTCCCGTTCTGGCGCTGTATCGCGCAGGCACTGCAGAACGATGAGCCGGGCGAGAAGTGCAACGGGGTCATCAACCGCACCCAGACCGCGCAACAAAACTACGGGCTGTCAGGTCAGCTGAGCTGGCTGGGAACGCTGGCCGATAAGCGCAATCAACTGGTGGTCGGCGCGGGCTACGACGCCAGCCGGGTGGCGTTTACCCAGTCGTCCCAACTGGGCTATCTCAACCCGGACCGCAGCGTGACCGGCGTCAATGCGTTTGGCGATGGGGTCAGCGGCGGTGATGTGGACGGCGCACCGTATGACACGCGGGTCGATCTGTCGGGCCGCGTCGAAACCTGGAGCGTATTTGGCAGCAACACACTGTCGCTGCAGGACCAGTTGCACCTGACACTGTCCGGGCGCTACAACACGACGTCCATCGTCAACCGTGACCAGATCCATGGCGCTGGTGATCTGGCCTCGCTCAGTGGCGACCACCGGTTTTCGCGCTTCAATCCGGCCATCGGCCTGACCTACAGCCCGACAAAGACACTCAACACCTACGCCAGTTACAGCGAAAGCAGTCGCGCGCCCACGGCCATTGAGCTGGGCTGCGCCAATCCGGAAAGCCCCTGCAAGTTGCCCAACGCCATGGCCGGCGATCCGCCATTGAGCCAGGTGGTCACGCGCACCGTGGAAGCTGGCGTGCGTGGCTCGGCTGGCGGCACGGTGCAATGGAATGCGGGCGTGTTCAGCGCCGAAAACCAGGATGACATCCTGTTTGTGGCGGACAACCAGGCCGGTTTTGGCTACTTCAGAAATTTTGGAAAAACCCGCCGCCAGGGGCTGGAGCTGGGTCTGGACGGCAAGCTGGGTCAGGTCAACCTGGGCGCGCATTTCACCTGGCTGGATGCCACCTACCAAAGTGCCGAAACCGTCAATGGCACGGGCAACAGCAGCAATGAAACGGCCCGTGCCGGCCAGCCGGGACTCGACGGCACCATTGCCATCCGAGCAGGCGACCGCATACCGCTGATTCCGCGCCACATGCTCAAGCTGTCGGGCGACTACGCGGTGTCGAGCGCCCTCTCGCTGAACGGCAGCATGGTCGCGGTGTCAGCGTCGGTCGCGCGAGGCAACGAAAACAATGGGCACCTACCCGATGTAAAGACCTACCTGGGCCAGGGCGAAAGCATCGGGTATGCCATCTTCAACCTCGGTGCCCACTACCGCGTGTCACCACAATTGCAGTTGACGGCCCAGGTCAACAACTTCTTCGACACGTCATACAGCACGGCCGCCCAGTTGGGCCCGGCGGCATTGGATGCGAATGGCAATTTCGTGGCCAGGGCGCTGGGGGGATCGGGTGCTGCGGGCTTTCCCGTGCCTCAATCCACCTTCTATGCCCCCGGCGCACCCCGGCAAATCTGGGTCGGCTTGCGCTATGTGTTCGGCAAGGGCGTAAGGGTGTGAGCCAGGCGATCCACGGATCGCTTCTCGGACGCAAAGGTGTCACGCATGAAGCGTCCATATTCCTGCGGCCCGAGGTACAGGAGTTCCTGGTCGTACTTGGCAATTTCGTCGCGGTGACTCGGGTCCTGCATGGCGGCCTTGAAGGCGTCGTGCAGGGTCTGCACCACGGCGCTCGGGAGTCCGCGCGGGCCCACAATGCCGTAAGGTGACAAGGCGACTACGCCCAGCCCCAGCTCTTTCATGGTGGGCACATCGGGCCAGCGCTTGCTGCGGCTTTCGCCAAAGGTTGCCAGCAG
>CAJAVE010000147.1 GCA_903945325.1 uncultured beta proteobacterium
ACGCGGTGTTTGGCAACCCGATCGGTCACAGCAAGTCGCCGCGGATCCATGCCCTGTTCGCCGCGCAAACGCGGCAGGACATCAGCTACGAAGCCATCCTCGCCGAAAAGGACGGCTTTGCCGCCGCCGTCGAAATGTTTCCCCGCGTCTTTGGTCTGCTTAACGAATGTATCTGTGAGCGCCATCATTTCACCTTGTGGAAGACTGTCGGTATCTGGTTTGTCGGTATCTGTTAGATACCTGCAAAAGTACCGTCAAAGTACCGACATGGCATGTTACCCCGTGAGAGGCTGTAAGACAAAGAAAAACCCACTGTAGCTATAGAACTACGCGGGTTTGATGGGTTATGAGACTGCTTGAAACTACTAAATGGTGCCCGAGACCGGAATCGAACCGGTACGCCCGTTATTCACGAAGCGGCGGATTTTAAGTCCGATGTGTCTACCTATTTCACCACTCGGGCACAGTCACAGTATTGTCAAACAAAAATGCCCCGTCAGCAAAATTTGACGGGGCACAAGTACCCAAAAACTGGAGGCGCGATCCAGAGTCGAACTGGACTAACCGGATTTGCAATCCGGGGCATAACCGCTTTGCTATCGCGCCAACTTAAACCTCTCTCGGAGTCCCTCCACTAGAAAGAACAAAAAAGGGAAGCATAAAGCTTCCCTTTTTACTTGGAATTTGGAGCGGGAAAAGAGTCTCGAACTCTCGACCTCAACCTTGGCAAGGTTGCGCTCTACCAACTGAGCTATTCCCGCGTTGCAAGTCTTGCATTATACCGTTATTTTCCCGTTCCCGGAATTCTTTTGAAAACCGAAGATCAAACAAAACAGACCTGCTCAGTGTTTGACCGAACCTTGCAAATCGGATACCGGGAGACCGCTCGTCACAACAGTGCTCGACGACCCGACTTCGTCATCCGGCAAAGGAATCGGCTTAGATTCAAGCGCCAGTTCCAGCACCTTGTCTATCCATCGCACAGGAATAATTTCCAGACCATTCTTGACATTTGCAGGTATCTCCTGCAAATCTTTAGTATTGGCTTCTGGAATCAACACGGTCTTGATGCCACCACGCAATGCAGCCAGCAATTTCTCTTTCAACCCACCAATCTCGGTCACCTCGCCGCGAAGGGTAATTTCACCAGTCATAGCAACATCCCCGCGAACGGGAATACCAGTAAGTGCCGAAACAAACGCAGTCGTCATCGCAGCACCGGCACTGGGGCCGTCCTTGGGTGTCGCCCCATCTGGCACATGGATGTGAATGTCCTTCTTCTCAAATATCTCGTCCTTAATTCCCAACCTCCGCGCACGACTACGCACCACCGTGCGAGCCGCCTCGACGGATTCCTTCATCACGTCGCCCAACGATCCCGTACGGGTGATCACACCCTTTCCAGGAGTAAGCGCGGCTTCAATAGTCAGCAAGTCGCCCCCCACTTCGGTCCAGGCTAGACCCACAACCTGTCCAACCTGATTCTGCTGCTCTGCACGGCCATAGGTGTACTTACGAACTCCAAGATAGTCGTTCAAATTGTCCGCCGATACGATGACCTGAGGCTTGAGCTTTTTCAAGAGCAAGCCTTTCACAACCTTACGGCAAATCTTGGACAGTTCGCGCTCAAGCGATCGAACACCCGCTTCCCGTGTGTAGTAGCGAACAATATCCCGCACGGCGTCTTCGGCGATCGACAATTCGGCATCCTTGACACCATTATTCTTCATCTGCTTTGGTAGCAAATAAGTAATCGCGATGTTGGTCTTTTCATCTTCCGTGTAACCAGACAACCGAATGACTTCCATCCGATCCAAAAGGGCCGAAGGGATATTCATGGAGTTGGATGTAGCCACAAACATCACGTCGCTCAGGTCGTAGTCCACTTCGACGTAATGGTCTCCAAACTTGTGGTTTTGTTCCGGGTCCAACACCTCCAGCAACGCGCTGCTGGGATCACCTCGAAAATCCGTCCCCAATTTGTCAATCTCGTCCAGCAGGAACAGCGGATTGCGCGTACCAACTTTCGACAAACTCTGCAGAACCTTGCCTGGCATCGCTCCGATATAGGTACGCCGATGACCGCGAATCTCTGCTTCGTCACGCATGCCCCCCAATGCCATGCGAACGTATTTGCGTCCGGTGGCCTTGGCAATGGATTGACCCAATGACGTTTTTCCTACACCCGGAGGTCCAACGAGGCACAAAATAGGAGCCTTCAGTTTATCGACACGCTGTTGCACCGCGAGGTATTCCAGAATGCGGTCCTTGACTTTGTCCAGACCGTAATGGTCTTCATTCAACACAGCCTCGGCATTAGCCAAGTTGTGTTTGATTTTGGTCTTGGCTGCCCAGGGCAACCCGACCAAAACGTCAATGTAATTGCGAACCACGGTCGCCTCAGCTGACATGGGCGACATTAATTTGAGTTTCTTAAGCTCGCCCTCTGCCTTCTTCAATGCGTCTTTAGGCATTTTGGCAGCCTTGATCTTCTTCTCGATCTCATCGAGATCTGCGCCCTCCTCGCCTTCACCAAGTTCCTTTTGAATGGCCTTAACCTGCTCATTCAAGTAAAAATCTCGTTGGTTCTTTTCCATCTGGCGCTTGACGCGACCACGGATCTTCTTGTCCACATTCAGGATGTCAACTTCACGCTCAATCTGTTCAAACAGATTTTCCAGTCGTTCCTTAACATTGGACAGCCCCAATACGGCCTGCTTACTGTCGAGTTTTAGAGGCAAATGCGCTGCGATAGTATCTGCCAAACGACCCGCATCATCGATACTTGAAATCGACGTAAGAATTTCTGGAGGAATTTTCTTGTTCAATTTGACGTATTGGTCAAACTGTTGCATCACAGCACGGCGCAGAGCTTCTACTTCGCTTCCCTTACCACGCCCCTTTTCGGTCGCCTCAATTGCAACCGCAATGGGTGTGACGTTGGCCGAAAAATACAGCTCACCTTCTTCTATCTTGCTTACGGACGCACGCTGATGTCCCTCCACCAAAACTTTGACAGTACCGTCAGGCAATTTAAGCATTTGCAGAATAGTCGAAACGCAACCGATATCGAACATATCTGACACCAGCGGATCATCTTTGGCAGCCGTTTTTTGAGCCACGAGCATGATGCGACGGTCTGTTTCCATGGCCGCTTCAAGCGCCTTAATGCTCTTGGGGCGTCCCACGAAGAGAGGTATCACCATGTGGGGGAAAACGACCACATCACGCAGCGGCAGCAACGGCAGGTCAATGGAAGTAGCAGGCAATGGGGAATGGCCAGACATGGGGGGATCCTCTTGGTTACCTGATGGATATGGACCGTTAAACCTAAAATTCAAGCATGCTGCCAGTATCAAGGCAGCGTCAGCACAAACATCTGACCAAACTTGTACAAAAACCCACTATGTTGAATTTTTGCACTGATTGTTTCAGGCTTTCTTTGCGATCTCGCGATACATCATCAATGGCGGTTTGTTTTCATCAATAGTCGACTCATCCACAACGACCTTTTCGACATTGGATGAGTTGGGTAATTCGTACATGGTGTCGATCAAGGACTGCTCCAGGATAGACCGCAATCCGCGGGCTCCGGTTTTCCTGGCCAACGCTTTTTTAGCAATGGCTTTCAGCGCGGACGGGCGAATTTCCAGCTCGGCACCTTCCATAGCCAACAACTTGGTGTACTGTTTAACCAACGCGTTCTTGGGCTCGGTCAATATCTGCACCAAAGCGTCTTCAGTCAACTCCGCCAGGGCTGCAACCACGGGCATACGACCGACCAACTCAGGAATCAAACCAAACTTGATCAGATCCTCGGGCTCCACTTCCTTGAACACATCCGTCAAACTGCGCTGTTGCTTGCTCTTCACAGTTGCACCAAAACCCATACCGGAAGACTGCGTTCGGTTCTCGATCACCTTTTCCAGACCAGCAAATGCTCCGCCGCAAATAAACAGAATATTGGTGGTGTCAATCTGAACAAAGTCCTGGTTTGGGTGCTTGCGACCACCCTGAGGTGGTACGCTGGCCATGGTACCTTCGATAAGTTTGAGCAACGCTTGCTGCACACCTTCGCCAGACACGTCGCGCGTGATCGACGGGTTATCTGACTTGCGTGAAATCTTGTCGATCTCGTCGATATAAACAATGCCGCGTTGCGCACGCTCGACTTCGTAATTGCAGCTCTGCAACAACTTTAGAACAATGTTTTCCACGTCCTCGCCAACATAGCCCGCCTCGGTTAAGGTAGTCGCATCAGCCATCACAAAGGGCACGTCCAGCATACGAGCCAATGTCTGCGCCAACAGGGTCTTACCGGAACCTGTCGGGCCGATAAGCAAAATATTGCTCTTGGCCAGTTCTACTTCATCCTTCTTTGCTTTTTCCTTGTGCCGAAGTCGCTTGTAGTGGTTGTACACCGCAACAGCCAAAATTCGTTTGGCGGACTCCTGTCCAATGACGTAGTTATCGAGATTGGCTTTGATTTCAGACGGCGTTGGAAGATCGCCTTTGTCGTCCTTGCCTTCGGTCGTTGAGGGCAATTCATCACGAATGATTTCGTTGCAAAGCTCAATGCACTCGTCACATACAAATACGGAGGGACCTGCAATCAGCTTCTTGACCTCGTGCTGACTCTTGCCGCAAAAAGAGCAATACAGGGTTTTTTCGCTGGAAGAGCCTTTTTTCTCGGCCATGTGACGCTTGCCTTCTCGGTTAATGCCCGAATGATACTCAAATAAAAACGGTGTCCGCGTTGCCGCAAGACACCACCAGTGGAAGTGCAAACAACGTTCAGGCGCGTTTGGATATCACCTGATCGATCAATCCGTAATCTTTGGACTCGTCCGCCGACATGTAGTAGTCCCGCTCCGTATCACGCGCAATACGCTCCAAGGGCTGGCCAGTGCGTTCTGCAAGAATCTTATTCAACTGCTCACGTGTTTTCAGAATTTCGCGAGCTTGAATTTCAATCTCGGTCGCTTGTCCCTGGCTTCCACCCGACGGCTGGTGAATCATGACTTTGGAGTTTGGCAACGAAAACCTCTTGCCCTTTGCACCCGCTGCCAAGAGGAATGCGCCCATGCTGGCCGCCATACCAATGCACAGTGTCGAGACATCCGGCTTGATGAAGTTCATGGTGTCAAAAATCGCCATACCGGCACTCACGGAACCGCCTGGAGAATTGATGTAAAACGAAATATCCTTGTCTGGATTTTCACTCTCAAGGAACAGCAACTGTGCCACCACCAGATTTGCAGTCTGGTCATTCACGGGGCCGACCAAAAAAATAACGCGCTCCTTGAGCAAACGCGAATAAATATCATATGAACGCTCGCCACGGCCCGACTGCTCGATAACCATGGGAACCATGCCCAAACCCTGCGTATCCATGCCGCATGACAATCCAAAATTTACATTCATAGCATCTCCAAAGAACTGTGGTGACTGTATCGAAATATTCCAACCCTGAATGCAAATGGGGCTTGCCTGCAGGACTGCAATCCCTGCCCAAGCCCCATACACAAGAATTTCACTGTCGATTCAGCGAATCAGGGCCTAGTTCTGGCCCATCAATTCGTCGAAGGAAATTGCTTTTTCAACAACTTTGGCACTCGCCAACACGAATTCTGTAACATTGTTTTCAATAACCATGCCTTCGACCTCAGCCATGCGGCGGTTGTCACCGTAGTACCAACGAACCACGTCTGCCGGCTTCTCGTAGCTGGCAGCCAACTCGTCGATATGCGCCTTGATTTGCTCTGGCTTGGCCTGCAATGTATTGGCACGAACCAGTTCACCCACTACCAGCCCCAAACGTACGCGACGCTCGGCTTGCGGGCGGAAGATGTCGTCGGGAATGGGTGCCTTGTCAGCATCCTTGATACCTCGCTGCTTCAGGTCGGCGCGTGCGCCGGCAATCATGCGGTCCAGTTCCGCCTGAACACTGGATTTAGGTAAATCAAGTTCGGCCTTAGACAGCAGGACGTCCATAGCGCCTTGCTTGTTGCGTGCCAGCAAACGGTGCTTCACTTCACGCTCCAGATTCTTGCGGATATCGGCGCGCAGTCCTTCCACCGATGCATCGGCAATTCCGAGCGACTTGGACAATGCGCCATCCACTTCAGGCAGGTGTGCGGCTTCGATCTTCTTCACCGTGACCATAAAGTCTGCGATCTTGCCAGCGACGTCCTGCCCGTGGTAGTCGGCCGGGAATGCCAACTGAAAAGTCTTGCTTTCGCCCAGCTTCATACCGCGAACCGCTTCCTCAAACTCCTTGAGCATCTGGCCATCACCCACGATGAACTGGTAGTCATCGGCCTTGCCGCCCGCAAACGGCTCTCCATCGATCTTGCCTTCAAAATCTACGCAAACGCGGTCAGTTTCCTGCGTACCAGCGTCTTTGGGGCGCAATGCGAATGTGCGACGCTGCTTGCGAAGGATTTCGACAGTCTTGTCGATGGCAGCGTCTGTTACTTCGGAGCTGACTTTTTCCACCTCGGCAGCAGACAAATCAGCAATCCTGACTTCTGGGTAAACCTCGAAAACAGCGTCAAACGCCATCTGACCGGCGGGTGAGCTCTCGCTTTCGGTAATGCGGGGTTGGCCGGCAACGCGCAGTTCGGCTTCATTGGCAGCGGTTGCGAATGCCTGTCCAACCTTGTCATTCATCACTTCATAGTGAACCGAATAGCCATAGCGCTGGGCCACTACATTCATAGGCACCTTGCCTGGGCGGAAGCCATCCATCTTGACGGTGCGTGCCAACTTGCGCAAACGTGCGTCAACTTCAGACTGAATGACACCGACGGGCAGAGTCAGGGTAATCTTTCGCTCCAGCTTTTCCAGAGTTTCAACAGTAACGGCCATGATCAGTCTCCTAAACTAAATGAATGCGGACAGGGGACATCGCAATGCGACCTCCAACAGTCCAACAAAAACTAAATACGTGGTGCGCGGGGGGGGACTCGAACCCCCACACTGTTGCCAGCGTCAGGACCTAAACAATAATTTCCTGATCCCGCCCCGGGTTATTTCTCCAATGAAAACTCGAAAAATTCAGTCGATTTTTTCGGGTTTCCCAAACTATTTCCCAAACTGCGCGAAAATCTAAACTCATTCCCATACTGCTTGGGGTAACCCGGGATTCTAACTTAGACACTTTCAGGAAAAGAGAGCCCAGACTATGGCAACCCCGACAAACCGCTCCCCGTGGCAGGTCAAACTACCTGGAAAGGAGCCAATCAAGTTTCGGCTGAAATCCCAAGGCTTGGCGCACCTGGCGGAACTTGGCTACACCGATCCTGCCAAATTTCCGAAAGGCGCATTGAAGCAGCTTGAAACAGCCTTTGAGGTCCAGATCAAGTTCAAAGACAAACACGGCAACGTAGTCAAACGGTCTGAGACCCACGACACGTACGAACAGGCACAAAAGTGGGCCACCCAACAAGAAGCCCTACTCGTCAAAATTCGGCAGCAACAAGGCGGTTTTGAGGTCAGCTTCGAGACCATCACCTTCAAAGAGGCACTGGAAAAATTCCACAAGGAACACTACGCCGGAAAAGCGTCGTTCAAGGAAATTGGCTACCGGGTCCCGCACATTGTCGAAAAAGTTGGGGCAAACAAGCTGTTTCGAGAACTCAATAAACGGGACTTTCAGAAGCTGCGCGACAACCTCCTCAGCGAAAAATACGCGGGGTCCTCAGTTCGCAACCACTTCACAATTCTGACTTCCCTGTACAAGCATGCGGCGAATGAATGGAACTATCCAGTAGAAAATCCCGCCGCCGGAATCAAGCTCCCCAAACCAAATAACGCAATTCAGCGCTCCTGGGTTGGGAACGAACAGGAGCGATTGATGGCATCGCTAGAAAAGCGTTCACCATGGCTCATCCCCATCGTGGAGCTTTCCCTTGCCATGGCATTCCGACGCGGTGAACTGGTTCAAACCGGCAAGGACAAAAAGACCGGTGCACAGTCGGGCGGCCTGATGTGGGAGCACATAGACTGGGACAACAAC
>CAJAVE010000148.1 GCA_903945325.1 uncultured beta proteobacterium
CCACAGTGGCTCGAACAGAGCGTTGCCAAAGCGCAGTGCAAACAGGTTTTGCACCGCGGGCTTGCCCAGGTAATGGTCGATGCGAAAGACCTGTTCTTCCTCGAAGAACTGGCGCACTGTGCGGTTGATGGCCCGGTTGGAGGCCAGGTCGTGTCCCAGGGGTTTTTCCAGCACCACGCGCGTCTTCGGGGTGTTCAAGCCTGACGCGCCCAATTGCTCGCAGACCGTGGTGAAGAGGTTGGGTGCGGTGGCCACATACATAACCACCGTGTCGGCATTGCGGGCCTGCAGGGTAGCAGCCAAGCGGGAGTAATCGTCAGGTTTGGAGAGGTCCATTCGGACAAACTCCAGCAGGGCAGCAAAGCGGGCAAACTCCTCAGCACTGGGGCGTTTGGATAGCTCCACCTTGTCAAAGCGCGACTGCATCAGCGCGCGGTATTGCTCGTCACTCAGATCGTCCCGTCCGACGCCGATAATGCGGCCACCCTCAGGCAGTGTGCCGTGGCGAAAGGCCTGAAATAGCGCGGGCATCAGCTTGCGCCAGGCCAAATCACCCGTGCCACCAAACAAGACAAGATCAAAGCTCATAATTTGCTAGTTACATAGAATAGGACATATTAATGTAACTTTGTTTCATTGATAATTCAAGCCATGAATCAACTCGATGCACTCAAACAATTCACCACTGTAGTGGCCGATACGGGCGACTTCAAGCAAATGGCTGCTTTTCAGCCCACGGATGCCACTACCAATCCTTCACTGATCCTCAAGGCGGTGCAAAAGCCCGACTACGCGCCTTTACTTCAAGAGACGGTGGCCAAATTTCGCGGACGGCCGTTGGACGAAGTGATGGACCGCTTGCTGGTACGGTTTGGTTGCGAAATTTTGTCCATCCTTCCCGGTCGTGTGTCCACGGAGGTGGACGCCCGCTTGAGCTTCGACACCAATGCCACAGTCGCCCGTGGCGAGCGCCTGATTGCGTTGTACCAGTCGCAAGGCATTGCCAGCGACCGGGTGTTGATCAAGGTGGCTGCAACCTGGGAGGGAATCAGCGCAGCCGAGCAACTGGAGCGCCGGGGCATCCACACCAACCTGACACTGCTGTTTTCCTTTTGCCAGGCGGTGGCCTGTGGCCAGGCCAAAGTGCAACTGATCTCTCCGTTCGTGGGACGGATTTACGACTGGCACAAGAAGTCGGCGGGCGCGACCTGGGTCGAAGCTGAACGCTCTGGCGCCAACGACCCCGGAGTGCAGTCCGTTACGCAGATTTATAACTACTACAAAAGGTTTGGCATCGCCACTGAAGTGATGGGCGCCAGCTTTCGCAACGTAGGTCAGATCACTGCGCTGGCCGGATGCGATCTGCTCACCATCAGCCCGGATTTACTGGCGACGCTGGCTGCGACGGATGCTCCACTGAACCGCGCACTGGACGCGGCGCAAGCGTTGGCTCTCGACCTACAGCGTGTGCATTTTGACGAAAGTGCATTCCGCCTGGCGCTGAATGAGGACGCCATGGCCACTGAGAAGTTGGCCGAGGGTATTCGGGCTTTTTGTGCGGATGCCGTCAAACTGGACCAACTCTTGCTTGGATCGACCCATGACCCGATGTGACCAAACCCCCGCCTGGGCTGCCCTGCAAGCGGCTTTTGATGCTGGCGCCAACCGCTTTGATTTGCGCACCGCCTTTGGGGCTGACGCGCAACGTTTCGAGCGGTTCAGCCAAAGTGCACCCCACGTGTTTGCCGACCTGTCCAAAAACCTGCTGGACGCCGACACCGAAGCCTTGCTCATGGATCTGGCGCGCCAGTGCAGTGTTCAGGAGCATCGGGACGCCATGTTTGCGGGCGACACGGTCAACAACACCGAAAATCGGGCTGTGATGCACTGGTTGTTGCGAAATCCGCCTCTAGCTCCCGTAAACAGTGCGCAAGCAGCTATTAAAAACCTAGCACCCGAGCTGTCTCAGGTGCATGCCACGCTGGACGCGATGTTGGCCTATGCGCAAACGGTGCGTGATGACACGTCCATTACTGACGTGGTCAATATTGGCATTGGCGGCTCGGATCTGGGGCCGCAAATGGCGGTGCTGGCGCTGGAGGCTTTTGCGACCACGGGCAAGCGTTTCCACTTTGTTTCCAACGTGGACGGCCATGAGTTGGACGCCACCTTGAAGCGGCTCAAGCCCGCCAGCACGCTGTTCCTGATCGCCAGCAAGACGTTCACCACCATCGAGACCATGACCAACGCGCATTCTGCGAAGGCGTGGTTTACCGCGCAGGGCGGCACCGACACGGCGCGCCACTTCGCAGCACTCACCACCAATGTGGCAGCGGCCAATGCGTTTGGCATCTCCACCACCTTCGGCTTTTGGGACTGGGTGGGTGGCCGTTACTCGGTCTGGTCGGCCATTGGCTTGCCACTGGCTATCGCAATCGGGCCGCAGGGCTTTCGCGAATTCCTGGCTGGCGCGCACGCGATGGATGAACATTTCCGCACGGCGCCGCTTGAAACCAATCTGCCGGTGCGCCTGGGCTTGCTGGATGTGTGGTACCGCAATTTTCACCACTTCTCCAGCCGCAGCATTGCGCCCTACCACAGCGCCATGAAGCGCTGGCCAGCCTATTTGCAGCAGCTCGAGATGGAGAGCAACGGCAAGCAGGTGGATGCTGACGGCAATGCATTGCCCTACGCCACGTCGCCTGTCCTGTGGGGTGAACCGGGCACCAATGGCCAGCATGCCTTCTTTCAGATGCTGCACCAGGGCACTGACGTGGTGCCGGTTGAGTTTGTCGCCGTCAAGAAGGCTCGCCACTTGCTCGAAGGTCACCAGACCCTGTTGCTAGCCAATGTGCTGGCGCAGGCACAGGCACTCATGATCGGCAAAGCTGACGCGGGTGGGCACCGCAACTTTCCTGGCAACCGGCCCAGCACCTTTTTGCTGCTGGACGAACTGACCCCCACGAGTCTGGGCGCCCTGATTGCGCTGCAGGAGCACCGTGTTTTCGTCAGTGGCTCTATTTGGGGCATTAACAGTTTTGACCAATGGGGTGTGGAACTGGGCAAGGTGTTGGCTAAAGACGTGCAAGCCCGTCTTTCCAGTGGCGATGTAACCGGTTTGGATGGCTCTACGGCGGGTTTGCTGGCGCGGCTTTGAGCGCATGCAGAGCGCTTGCGCTCGTTGGTTCAATGTCCGATGCATGACGTTTTGCCCTTTCAGCAGACCTTTAAAATAGCCCATGTCCATCAAACGCAATGCTGTGTGGAACCTTGCAGGCACTGGCGTTCCCATGTTGGCAGGGCTGGCCCTGATTCCCTTCACTCTGAACCGCTTGGGCAGTGAAGCCTTTGGCGTGCTGACCCTGGTTTGGGGTCTGATCGGTTACTTCAGCGTATTTGACATGGGTGTGGGCCGTGCGCTGACGGTGCAGCTGAGCCAATTGGCCGCCAGTGGACGGGTGTCCGATACCGGTCCCCTGTTGCGCTCGGGCATGTTTCTCACCCTCGCGGCAGGCTTGCTGGGAGTGGCACTCGTCTGGCTGCTGGCGCCGGGCCTGTCCAGCCACTGGCTCAAAATCAGCCCTGCTTTGCAGGATGACGCGCGGCTGGCGTTCTTGGTTGCCGCGGTGGGGGTGTTGCCTACCACGCTTGCCAGCGGTCTGCGCGGCGCATTGGAGGGTCTTGACCGGTTCGCGGCATCCAATTTGAGTCGGATCGTACTGGGGGTCTGGATGATGGCCTTACCGGCTTGGTCGGTCTATTTCCATGGCCCCCGTCTGGAGGTGGTTGCCCTGTATCTGGTCTTGGGCCGGTGTCTGGTGGTGCTGGCCATGGTTGCTCAACTGCGGGGGCATCTGTTTTCAACGGGTGAGGCCGTTGCCAGGCGCCACTTCCAGGCGCTGTGGAACTATGGTTTTTGGGTCACGGTGACCGGCATCGTTGGACCTTTGATGGTGTATGGGGACCGGTTTTTTGTCAGCGCTGCGGTGGGTGCTGACCAATTGCCCCTGTATGCCATTCCGCAGGATGTGCTGTTGCGCCTGCTTCTGATACCGATGGCGCTGACCGGCGCGCTGCTACCGAAGTTGGCCGCCATGGGTGCCACCGAGGTGGCTGCGGCCTATCGCCAAACCTACCGCCGGGTGGCCTTGGCGATGCTGGCAATTTGTGTGCTGGCTGCAGCGCTGGCCTATCCGGCTTTGTTGTTGTGGATATCGGCTGAATTCGCCAGGTCGGCGTTGCCGGTGGTGCTGGTGTTGTGCGCAGGCGTTTGGGTCAATTCGCTGGCGTCGGTGCCCTACACCCTGTTGCACGCCAGGGGCAATCCCCGGTTGACTGCGCTGTTTCACCTGGCTGAATTGCTGGTGTACTTGCTGGCCCTGTGGCAGCTATCGTCGCACTATGGCCTGTTGGGTGCTGCTTTGGCGTGGCTTGCCCGGGTGGCGCTGGACTGGCTGCTGCTGCACGTGGCTGTTCGGAGGTTGTATGGCGTCTGATCTCTGGCCAGCGGATGGTCTGGAGTCTGTAGCGAGCTGCCCCTACTGCGACAGCACTGACCGTGCACTGGCGCACCAAGGGGTAGAGGACTGGGCCTTTGCCTGCGCACCGGGGCGATGGAACTATTGGAGCTGTTCACGGTGCCATTGCCTGTATTTGAGCCCGCGCCCCACGGTAACCACCATTGGCAAGGCCTACGCCCGCTACTACACGCACGCCGGTGCGGTGGATGGTGGGCGACTGTCTGCCTTGAAGCATCGGCTGCGAAACGAATACTGGTCCTGCACCCTGCAAACATCAATCAAGCCTCGTTTGGGACTGCCGCGTTGGCTGGGATGGGCTCTGGCCTGGCTCAAACCGCACATCGCCGAGCCGTTTGGCTTGCGGCACTGGGCGCAGGCGCGCAAGGGCTTGTTGATCGACGTAGGTTGTGGCAATGGGGACAAGTTGAAGCTGGCGGCTCAGTTGGGCTGGCAAACGCTGGGCTTGGAAATGGATACGTCTGCAGTCCACGCTGCCCAGGCGCAGGGGCTCAACGTGTTGCAGGGGGGGTACGAACAATTGGAGCGATACACCGGCCTGGCCGATTGTGTGGTGTGCTCGCATGTCATGGAGCACGTGCATCAGCCCGTGCATCTTCTGCACCTGTTGCTGGCGGCACTTGGACCCAACGGGGTGTTGCTGCTCAGCGCACCCAATGCGTCCAGCCACCTGCGTCACCACTACGGTGATTGCTGGCGCGGCCTGGAGGCTCCCAGGCATCTGACGATCCCCGATGCTGCCTGGCTGATGGACTGGGTGCGCGGACAGGGCTTTGAGTGCACCCAAGTCCCGTCCTATGCGCTGGAAACGGCCGTCGAGTCGGAGCGCATGCGGCGCAGAGCATCCAGCGCTTCCAAGGAAGATATTGCTGCTGCAAAAGCCTGGTTGCGTGGAACCGCTGCCGTTTCATCGAGCCAGGAGGATATGGTCCAGCTGGTGTGTACAAGGGGCCGCGGATGAAGTCGGTCAGTGTTGTGGTCTTGAACTGGAATGGCTGGAGGGACACCATTGCCTGTGTGGAATCTGTGTTGCGACAGGACTATGCCAACTTTCGCGTGCTGGTCGTTGACAACGGCTCAACCGACGGTTCCCAAGAACAGTTGAAGGCGGCCTTGCCGGGTGTTGAGGTGTTGCAGACCGGTGCCAATTTGGGCTTTGGTGGTGGTTGCAATGTGGGTATACGGCGAGCGCTGGCTGCTGGTGCCGAGTATGTGTGGCTTGTCAACAGTGACGCAACCGTTGACCCCGCAGCATTGACGGCAATGGTCTGCGTGGCAGAACAAAACCACGCACTGGGCGCGGTCGGGTCGGTACTGTTTGAAGCGGGCACAGTAGACCGGGTTCAGCTATGGGGTGGCGGGCGAATCAATCTGTGGCTGGGTCGGTCAAACCACTGCCTGTCCGCGGGGTCCGTTGACTTTATCTCAGGGGCGTCCATGCTGTTGCGTCGCACGGCTCTGGACGATGTGGGGCTGTTTGATGAGACGCTTTTTTTTATGTACTGGGAAGATACCGATCTGGGCTTTCGCTTGCGCAAGGCGGGCTGGCAACTGGCGGTGGCGGCAGATTCACGCATCTGGCACAAACAATCTGCCAGCCTGGGGTTGGGTAACCCGGTTCTGGACGCGTACGCGACCCGGTCCTGTGTACGTTTTCTGCGCCGCCATGCGCCGGTGCCCCAGCTTTCTGTCGCACTGATGCTGGTCAGAATGCTGGTCAAACGGGTTCTCGTGGGCAGACCCGACCGGCTGCGTGCGGTTTGGCGAGCGTATCGTTCGGCATGATGGGGGACCTGGCACCTGTTTCTGTGGTGATCCCGTGCTTCCGGTGCACGGCAACGCTGGAGCGGGCTGTTGCGTCCGTTGCCGCGCAAACATGGCGCCCAGCCGAGTTGATCCTGGTTGACGATGGCAGTGGTGACGCAACGCTGGCATTGCTCCGCGCCATTCAGCACCACTCCGGTGACTGGGTGAAAGTCGTTGCCCTATCCATCAATGTGGGAGCGGCTGGCGCTCGCAATGCGGGATGGCAAGTAGCAACCCAAGTCTATATCGCCTTTCTGGATGCAGATGATGCCTGGCATCCGCGCAAGATTGAGATTCAATGTGCCTATATGCAGACACATCCTGACGTCGCTCTTTGCGGTCACTTGTGCCGCCACGTTGCACCGGACGCAATTGATGTCTCCTGGTGGGCGGCTGAGCCAGTCAATGGCGGGCAAACAGTGACGTTGCCACAACTGCTCCTGCGAAATGCGTTTGTCACCCCCTCGGTGATGCTTAAGCGTGGAATCACCATGCGATTCGCTGAAGGCGAGCGTTATATGGAGGACCAAAGGCTGTGGCTGGACATTGTTGGTGCACCCCTGCCCACCGTTAAACTAGTCATTGAGCTGGTTGCCATCTACAAGCCCGCTTATGGGGCCTCGGGACTCAGTGCCGACATGTGGCGTATGGAAAGGGCCGAGCTCGCCAATTACCGATACGTTCATGAAGCCCGAAAAATCTCTTATCTATCGATGCGTCTGCTACAGGTGTATTCATTGTTGAAGTATGTGCGCCGTTTGGTCACGGTTCATTTTCTGCGTCGCGCCTGAATCCAATGTCTGTGCCAAATCGAAATCTTCCGACTGTTGCGGTCTGCCTTGCTGCCTTCAATGGTGTGCGGTATTTGCAGCAGCAGGTGGATTCCATATTGGACCAGACGGGCGTGAAAACAAGCTTGATTGTTAGTGTGGACCGGTCAACCGATGGCACAGAAGAGTGGTTTACAAGATTGCAGATGCGCAATGCACAGGTGGTACTGTTGCCGATTGGCGAGTCATTTGGTGGCGCGGCGCAGAATTTCTTCAGAATGTTGCGGGAGATTGATTTTTCTGCCTTTGATTATGTGGCGTATGCAGACCAAGACGATATCTGGCTGCCCGGAAAATTGCAGCGTGCAACGCAGCGGTTGCTCCAGGTTGGCGCGGATGGGTATTCCAGCGATATTGTGGCCTTCTGGGAATCCGGTCGATCTGCTTATATGAAAAAGTGTTTTCCACAGCGAAAGTGGGATTATTTGTTTGAGTCTGCTGGCCCTGGGTGTGCATTTGTAATCAGCCAGAAGCTGGCGCTGGAGATACAAAAGGTATTGCAACAAAACCAGCAAGCCAGTGCAGGCATTGGCTTTCACGACTGGTTTACCTATGCGTTTGCCCGTGCCCAGGGTTACCGGTGGGTTATTGATGATTTTGCCAGTCTGATGTACCGCCAGCATGATCAAAACCAGGTTGGTGCGAACTCGGGGTGGGCCGCATTTGTCTGGCGCGCGCGGCGTGTGCTCAACGGATGGGGTCTGCGCCAATCGCGGTTGATTGCATCGCAGGTTGGGCTGGTCGATCACCCGTTTGTGCGTCGCTGGAGCGGGGGTAGTCGGCTGGGTTTGCTGGCGTTGGCTTTTCAAGCTTCTCATTGCCGGCGCAAACCTCTAGACCGGTTCTGGTTTGCTTTGTCCTGCCTGGCTTTGGCGTTGATTGGGTGGAAGTGACTATGGCAGGAATGATTGCGGTTACCGGGGCCAACGGATTTGTCGGACGTGCACTGTGCATCGAAGCTCTGCGGCGCGGCCTGAAGGTGAGGGGCATTACCCGCGCGCCGAGCACCTTGGCTGACGGGGTTGAATCGGTAGCAGTCGGAAATGTAGATGCAGAAACACAATGGGAGCAGGCACTGGCGGGTTGCGATGTGGTGATTCACTTGGCTGCCCGTGTGCACATAATGAACGACAAGTCCCGGGACCCATTGGCGGAATTTCGCAGAGTCAACACGGCTGGGACCATACGACTGGCGCAATGTGCGACCCGGGTCGGCGTGCGAAGGCTGGTCAATGTCAGCTCCATTGGAGTCAACGGCCCCAGCACAGAAGGTGAATTGGAGTTCACCGACCAGGATGTTCCCGATCCGCACAACCCCTATTCGCTTTCCAAGTGGGAAGCAGAGCAAGCCCTACAGGTGATCCAGTTGCAGGGGGATTTGGAGGTTGTCACGGTTCGTCCCCCGTTAATTTATGGTCCGGGCGTTGGCGGCAATTTCTTGCGGCTGTTGGGCGCTGTGCACCGGGGCATTCCTTTGCCCTTGGGCTTGACCCGCAATTTCCGTGACTTACTTTTCGTCGGAAATTTGACAGATTTTTTGCTGGTGTGTGCAAAACATCCGCAGGCCAATGGCAATACTTATCTGGTCAGCGACGGGACTCCCGTGTCAACCCATACGTTGCTTCGCGGATTGGCGCGCGCGCTTGAGGTGCCTTCGCGGCTGTTTCCGGTGCCGCCATTTCTATTGCAGTGGGTGGGCAATATGACCGGGCACACGGCAGAGTTTCAGCGACTCCTTAGTTCTTTGCGGGTAGACGGCAGCAAAGTCCAGCGAGATCTGGATTGGCATCCGATTTATACCCTGCGACAAGGACTGCAAGCCACTGCAGACTGGTATGTCGCGACTCGTAAAAAGTAGTATGAATTTGATTTTGGGTTGGAAATGAAACGTTTTTTTGACCTTTTACTCGCGGCATTTGTGAGCTTGCTACTCGTAGCGCCTTGTGGGTTGGTCGCCATCATGATCCGAATAACCTCGCGTGGACCGATTTTGTATTGGTCTGATCGTGTTGGCCGTTACAACGGTATCTTTAAAATGCCCAAATTTCGCAGTATGCGAGTGGGGACTCCTGCTGTGGCCACCCATCTATTGAGTGACCCCGACAGTCACCTCACACCGATAGGCAGTCTTTTGCGCAAGAGTAGTCTCGATGAGTTGCCGCAACTGTGGAGCATCATCAAAGGGGACATGAGTTTTGTCGGCCCACGACCTGCGCTATTTAACCAGTCGGATTTGATTGAGCTACGCACGCAAAGCGGTGTGCATAGGTTGGTGCCGGGCTTGACCGGGTGGGCGCAAGTCAATGGCCGGGACGAGTTGCCTATTTCACAAAAAGTAGCACTCGACATTGAGTATCTCCATCGGAAGTCCATCAAATTCGATATCCACATACTGTTCCTGACAGTAGTAAAGGTTATTATGCGAAGCGACGTAACCCATTGAACTTAAAAATAGGAGCCACCACCATGAATAATTTAGTTGATATTCAAAATCAGATTCAAAAACTGCAAAAACAGGCATCTGAAATAAGGGATCGTGAATTTGATAAAACGATTCAGGATATTTTGGCCAAAATGCAAGCGTTTGGCATTTCTGTCAAGGATTTGCAGTCGGCGATGTCCGGTGGTCGCAAAGGCCGAGGCAAGGCGAAATCCGTGGCAGCCACTCAGCCCAAAACTGCGGGTGCGAAGAAAAAAAAGAGCGGCGTGGCAGTGGCGGCCAAATACCAGGGTCCAAATGGTGAAAGCTGGAGCGGTCGTGGGCTGACACCACGGTGGCTGGCTAGTCTGATCGCACAGGGTAAAACCAAAGAGGATTTCGCGATCAAGGTTTGATATTTGGCGTTGCGGTGTGCATTGCGGCAAAGCCGTCAGGCGCCGCTTGCGGATTTCAGGTCAAGCGCGATCTGGTACAGGGTGTTGCGCGGTTCGCCGGTGATGTCAGCTGCCAGTTTGACTGCCGTTTTAAGTGGAAGTTGCTCCAGTAGTAACTTTAGAACCCGCGTGTCCTGCGTCGTTTCAGTCTGTGTAGGCGCAGGGTGTACCACCAGCGCGAACTCACCCCGCAGACGGTTGGCGTCATGTAACAGCCACGCGGGCAGATCTTTCGCACTAACGGTCGCAATCTCTTCAAACTGCTTGGTCAGCTCACGTCCTATCGTCACAGCCCGAGCGCCCAGGCTGGCAAGGGCCACTGCCAGCGCCTCGATCCGGTGTGGGGCCTCCAGCAGAACCACCGCCTGGGGCTCTGCGGCCAGGGCCAGAACCGCACGCTCTCGTTCAGCCGTTTTGGTCGACAGGAATCCTGCGAATATAAAGCCACCCGGTTGGTCTTCAGTGATACCTGCGGCGGACAGCACCGTGGTGACGCTGCTAGGACCGGGTAGCGGTATGCAACGCAAATTTTGCTGGCGCACTGCCGCCACCAGGCGCGCACCAGGGTCGCTGATGCCGGGTGTGCCCGCGTCACTGACGTAAGCCACGCGCTGGCCGAGGCGCAGATGGTCGATGACTGTTTGAGCAGCCTGTGCTTCGTTGTGCTGGTGCAGGGCGATGAGCTGGCTACCACTCTTGTCAATCCCATAGGCACGGAGCAAAGTCTGGGTATGCCGAGTGTCTTCGCAGGCGATTGTTTCGACCAGACCCAGAAGGTAAAGCGCCCGCAGGCTGATATCGGCCAGATTGCCAATTGGTGTGGCGACGACATACAGCGATCCCTGCGGATAATGCTGACCAGAAGCCGCCTCGGAAGAGGCAGCAAGGGCAGATGTAAAGAGAGCGCTCATGGGATTCCTTCCAACAAAAACAGCACGGCCAACCCCGGCAAAACCCAGCACCAAACAGGTGGGCGATGCCGCCGAGGAAGATGCCTTGCGCTTTTTGCTGAAGCAGGGACTGCGCTTGCTGATGCGCAATTATCGGACCCCGGGGCGCGGAGGAGGCGAAATTGACCTGATCATGCATGCGGCTGACGGCACCACGGTCTTTGTGGAGGTGCGTAAACGGGCATCGACCAGCCACGGTGGCGCAGCGGCCAGCGTGGGAGGTGTCAAGCAGCGGCGCATCGTTTTTGCGGCGCGCCATTACTTGATGCGCCTGCGTGAGCCACCGCCATGCCGCTTTGACGTCGTCGTAGTCGAGCCAGATGGTGTCCAATGGCTGCAAGCCGCGTTTGACGCGTCCTGATACTTTGCGAGTCAAACCACTTGCGCAGGATGTGCTCTGACCTCAATAAACGGGATGTTCTATGCAGCGCGGTATCATCTCCCCCCATGCTGGAACAAAGAATTCAACAACACTTCATCGACAGCGCTGACCTGAAATACCAGTCCGCGCAGTCGCTCAGCAAACCCATCGCCGCAGCGGTGCAGGCCATGCTGGCCTGTGTGACCAGCGGCGGCAAGGTGCTGGCATGTGGCAACGGCGGCTCTGCGGCGGATGCACAGCATTTCGCTGCCGAGTTTGTAGGTCGGTTTGAGCGTGAGCGCCCTGAATTGGGCGCCATTGCCTTGACCACGGATAGCTCCATCATCACAGCCATTGCCAACGACTACGATTTCAATGTTATTTTCTCCCGCCAGGTGCGCGCGCTGGGCTCGCCCGGGGACGTGCTGTTGGCCATTTCTACCAGTGGCAATTCAGCCAATGTGCTCGCTGCTATCGAAGTTGCCCATGAGCGCGAGATGGTGGTGGTGGGGTTGACCGGGCGTGGTGGCGGCAAGATGGGGCAGGTGCTGCGCGACACCGATGTCCACATTTGTGTGCCGCATGAACGAACAGCCCGGGTTCAGGAAGTTCATATTTTGGTGCTGCATTGCATTTGTGATGCCGTCGATTCCCACTTATTGGGCGAACAGGAGCCATCCAAATGAGTTTTTCACTTCGGCGTTTTGGCCTGATGCTGGCCTTGTTGGGCGGTTGCATTGGTGCACTCACCGCGTGCTTTCCGCTGGCGGTGGGGGGGGCCGTCATCGGCGGCATGGTAGCGACTGATCGACGCACCACAGGCACTGTGGTTGAAGACGAGGGCATCGAATTGCGCTCCGCCAGTCGCATTCGTGAGGCACTAGGCGACCAGGGTCATGTCAATGTAACCAGTTACAACCGCCAGGTTTTGCTAACCGGCGAGGTTGCGTCGGCGCAAGACCGGCAACTGGTGGAGCAAATTGTGGCGGGTGTGGACAACGTGCGCAACATCGTCAACGAAATAGCTGTATTGGGCAGTTCGACCCTGACCCAGCGTTCATCGGACTTGCTGATCAGCGGTCGCGTGAGGGCCGCTTTGCTGGACGCCAATGACCTATTTTCCAACGCCTTCAAGATCACCACCGAACGTGGAACGGTGTTCATGATGGGTCGCGTCACCGCACGCGAAGCCAAGCGGGCGACAGAAATCATAAGCTCTACGACGGGTGTTCAAAAGCTTGTGCGCATTTTGGAAACCCTCAGCGAAGAGGATTTGGCGCGCATGCAGGCTCCTCATCCTGGGCGCGCGACAGTCAAACCCTGATTTTTTGATTTCTACTTCAGTCGTTTTATCAGACTGGATGTGTCCCAGCGATTGCCGCCCATGTGTTGCACATCGGCATAAAACTGATCGACCAATGCTGTGACGGGCAGACGGGCTCCATTGCGCTTGGCTTCTTCCAGTACCAGACCCAAGTCCTTGCGCATCCAATCCACTGCAAAACCAAAGTCGAACTTGTCAGCGACCATGGTTTTGCCCCGGTTGTCAAGCTGCCAGCTTTGCGCTGCGCCCTTGCCAATGACTTCCAGCACTTGTTCCATGTCCAGCCCGGCTTGCTGGCCGAAGGCAATGGCTTCGCTCAAGCCCTGTAACAGACCGGCAATGCAGATCTGGTTCACCATCTTGGCCAACTGACCCGCGCCACTGTCTCCCAGCAGCGCAAACGCCCGCGAAAATGCGATGGCGACTGGCTTGGCGGCCTCAAACGCCGCACGGTCTCCGCCGCACATGACGGTGAGCATGCCGTTTTGTGCCCCTGCCTGCCCGCCTGAAACCGGGGCGTCAACAAAGTGCAAACCCTGGTGCCGTGCAAGGGTACTTAGTTCACGGGCCACGCTGGCGGACGCTGTGGTGTGGTCCACAAAAATGGCACCGGGTTTCATGCCCGCAAAGGCCCCTTCGGGGCCAATGGTGACATTGCGCAGATCGTCATCATTGCCGACACAGCAGAAAACAAAGTCTGCCTTATGCACAGCGTCTCGGGGTGTTTCGGCGCGAGCGTTGCTGGCACTTTCGCCACTAGCCACTGCGAATTCAGCACACCAGGCAATGGATTTCGCGACAGTTCGGTTGTAGACGGTAACTTGGTGTCCAGCCAGAGCCAGGTGACCAGCCATCGGGTAGCCCATGACGCCCAAGCCCAGAAAGGCAACGCGGGCGGATGGGCAGGCTTCGTAGGATTTTGGGTTGGTGCTGGGCATAGTGTCACATGATGGCAAAATTTTCGGTACCCGCGCTCAGATCGGTTGATTTGGCACGCTGGCTGTTGAGTTTGATTTGCAGGCGAAGGTCGTTCACCGAGTCGGCGTTGCGTAGTGCGTCTTCGAAGGTGATCATGTTCTTCTCGTACATGTCGAACAGCGCCTGGTCAAATGTCTGCATGCCGGCTTGCCGGCTTTTTTTCATAATTTCTTTGATTTCAGAAACATCGCCTTTGAAGATCAGGTCTGAAATCAGCGGCGAGTTCAACATCACTTCAACCGCCGCTACGCGACCTTTGCCATCCTGCTTTGGGATCAGGCGTTGCGAGACCAGTGCCTTGAGGTTGAGCGACAAATCCATCAGCAACTGGGCGCGGCGTTCTTCGGGGAAGAAATTGATGATGCGGTCCAGCGCCTGGTTGGCGCTGTTGGCATGCAGGGTGGCCAAACACAGGTGGCCCGTTTCGGCAAAAGCGACGGCATGCTCCATGGTTTCGCGGTCACGGATCTCGCCCATCAAAATCACATCAGGTGCCTGACGCAGAGTGTTCTTCAGCGCCGCTTCCCAGCTGTCGGTATCCAGCCCCACTTCCCGCTGCGTGACCACGCAGTTCTTGTGCATGTGCACAAACTCGACCGGGTCTTCCACGGTGATGATGTGGCCATAGGAGTTTTCATTGCGCCAGTCCACCATGGCGGCAAGTGTGGTGGACTTACCCGATCCGGTGGCGCCCACCATGATGCAAAGGCCGCGCTTGGATTGGGAAATCTCTTTCAAAATCTGGGGCACGCCCAATCCGTCAATCGTGGGCAGCACGGTGGGAATGGTCCGCAATACCATGCCGACTTTCCCCTGCTGGATGAAGGCGTTGACGCGAAATCGCCCGATGCCCGGTGGCGAGATGGCGAAATTGCTTTCCTTGGTGCGCTCGAAATCGGCAACCTGCTTGTCGTTCATGATAGAGCGTGCCAATGAGAGCGTGTGCACCGCGTTGAGTGCCTGCGGTGATACCTTGGTCACCTTGCCATCGACTTTGATCGCCGGCGGGAAGTCACCGGTGATGAACAGGTCGCTGCCATTGCGCCCCACCATCAGCTTGAGCAGGTCATTGATAAATTTCGTGGCTTGATCGCGCTCCATGAGAGCTCCTCCTTGATGTGATTAGCCGGGGAAATTTTCCGGAATCTTGGCCTTCGAGCGTGCTTCTGAGGCGCTTATGACATTGCGCTTGACCAAGTCGGTCAAATCCTGGTCCAGCGTCTTCATGCCGACACTGTTTCCAGTCTGAATGCTGGAATACATCTGAGCTACCTTGGCTTCCCGGATCAGGTTACGGATGGCGCTGGTGCCCAGCATGATCTCGTGCGCCGCAACCCGGCCCTGACCATCCTTGGTCTTGCACAGAGTCTGCGCGATGACGGCCTGCAGCGACTCGGACAACATGGCGCGCACCATTTCTTTCTCGTCCGCCGGGAACACGTCAATAATTCGGTCAATGGTCTTGGCGGCGCTCGATGTGTGCAGCGTACCAAACACCAGGTGGCCGGTTTCTGCGGCCGTCATGGCCAGCCGAATGGTCTCCAGGTCTCGCATTTCGCCCACCAGAATACAGTCGGGGTCTTCCCGCAGTGCAGAGCGCAGCGCGGCGGCAAACGACAGGGTGTGCGGACCGACTTCGCGCTGGTTGACCAGGCATTTTTTGGACTCATGGACAAACTCGATCGGGTCTTCCACGGTCAGGATGTGGCCGAACTCGGTTTCGTTCAGGTAGTTGACCATGGCCGCCAGCGTGGTGGACTTGCCGGACCCCGTGGGCCCCGTCACCAGCACCATGCCGCGGGGTTTAAGCGCCAGTTCGCCAAAAATCTTGGGTGCGTTGAGCTGCTCCAGCGACAAGATCTTGCTCGGAATGGTCCGGAATACGGCCCCGGCACCCCGGTTTTGGTTGTAGGCGTTGACCCGAAAGCGCGCCAGGCCATCAATTTCGAAAGAAAAATCGATTTCCAGAAACTCTTCAAAGTGTTTGCGCTGGCCGTCGTTCATGATGTCGTACACCATGCCGTGCACCATCTTGTGGTCCAGTGCTTCCACGTTGATGCGGCGCACATCGCCATGGACCCGAATCATGGGAGGCAGGCCGGCCGAGAGGTGCAAGTCGGATGCCTTGTTCTTGACGCTGAAGGCCAGCAGTTGGGTAATGTCCACGAAGTTTCCTCACAATCAGTTGGGGACAGAGCTAAAGATCCGTCCCCAAGGTTTTTCGATTCGGACCGAGCTAAAGGTCTGACCCGCAATGTCTTTGTTTGTTACGCTTGGGAGATTATGACCACGATTGCCACCAATCTCCAAAGGATTCACGCCCGAATTGAAAACGCCTGCCGGGTTGCCGGGCGGCACCCCGAATCGGTGTCTCTGTTGGCCGTTTCCAAGACATTTGGGGCTGACGCCGTAGCGCAAGCGCACGCTGCGGGACAGACCGCCTTTGGCGAGAACTACATTCAGGAGGCAGTTGAAAAGATCACCGCATTGGCCCAACTGTCGTTGCAATGGCACTGCATTGGCCCCATCCAGAGCAACAAGTCCCGGCTGGTCGCTGAGCACTTTGATTGGGTGCATACGGTAGACCGGTTAAAAATTGCCCAACGCCTTAGCGAGCAACGTCCGGCAAACCTGGCACCGCTACAGGTGTGCATTCAGGTCAATGTGGATGCTGGACTGAACAAGTCGGGCATCGCGCCGAACAATGCCCTGAAATTGGCGCAGGCGGTTGCGAAGCTGCCGGGGTTGCGTCTGCGTGGGCTCATGTGTATTCCAGAACCTGCTCCTGATTTTATAGCTTGTTGCGCAGTATTTACGAGGGTTAGAGCACTATTTGATCATATGAATTCAGCCGGAATGTCTCTCGATACCCTGTCCATGGGCATGAGCGCGGATCTGGAGGCCGCCATTGCGGGCGGCTCGACGATGGTGCGCGTGGGCAGCGCTATTTTTGGCAAGAGAAGCTGACTTCCCAGTTTAGCCCAGTGGCAATTGCGTGGTGTTTTTTACCTCCTCCATAACCGGGTAGGTCCGGGTTTCACGCACGCCGGGCAGTTGCCATAGCACGGTGCCGGCAAAGTCGCGGTAGGCCGCCATGTCGGACATGCGGGTCTTGAGCAGATAGTCAAAGCCACCGGCCACCATGTGGCACTCCATGATTTCGCCGCGCACCTGCACAGCGGCCTTGAAGGCTTCGAACACATTGGGCGTGGTACGGTCCAGCAGCACCTCGACAAACACCATCATGCCGGCGCCGAGTTTCAGGGGGTTGAGCCTGGCTTCGTAGCCCAGGATGTAGCCGTCCTTTGTGAGGCGCTGGACTCTGGCCAAAACGGCGGTAGGGGAGAGGGCGACCGTTTCTGCCAGTTTGAGGTTGGAGATGCGGCCGTCTTCCTGCAGGCAGGTGAGGATTTTGAGGTCTATGCGATCCAGTGTTGCGTCCATTTTTTCGTCTCCTTTTTCGTTGCTTTTGTATCCCCCACTCTTCTGTGTTTCCCCACTCTCCCCCAACCCCTCTCGCCCCGCCGGGCGAGAGGGGAGCCAATGCGGACAGCCGATTTGGTGTCAGCGCGCCGAATACGGAATTACTGGCGATACGTTGCCGCCATGCCGGTTCGCTGCGGTTTCTCGGGGCGCGGTCGTAGTGGCTTCGTCGCGATATCGCGCGGAGCCGGCTGGCAGGCGCAGCCGCCAGCTTGGGCGGCGCACCGTCGGAGCCGTTTACTACGACCGCCACTCTGGAAGTCTCTACGAACCAACACGTACCGCAACCTCACTCCCGTAATTCCGTATTCGGTGCAACGGCGCCAAATCGGCTGTTAAGCCCCCCTTTCGCCCGGCGGGGCGAGAGGGGTTGGGGGAGAGTGGGGATAAACAAGTAACTATAAAACAAGTAAATTTTAGTGAGAAATTCATCAACTATTCAAGGAATATAGCGACTTACTCAAATACTGCATTTCACCGGAGACAACCATGTCCGTCGCCCAACGCCTGCCCTTCCCATACCGCCCCGAGGCCGAAGTGGTTGCCCGCCACTTGCAAAGCATCAGCCAGTCGCTGGACTGGGCCGCAGCGGCCCGCACTGCCACGCCGTGGGTGCAGGCCGTGCGTGACAACCCGCCGCCGTTCTGGGCCATGGAAAGCCTGCTCAAGGAATACCCGATCTCCAGCGCCGAGGGCCTGGCCCTGATGCGCCTGGCCGAAGCCCTGCTGCGCGTGCCCGATGCCGAGACCGCCATTGCGCTGACCGCCGACCAGCTGGGCCGTGCCGACTTTGACGGCAGTGGCGACAAGGTGCTGTCGCGCCTGTCCAGCACCGCCATAGCCATGTCCAAGCACTTTCTGCCCGATGCGCAAACCGGTACCGGACCCAAGACCGAGCCCGGTCTGATGGCCAAGCTGGGCGCCCGCACCGTAGTGGCCGCCACGCTGCGCGCCGTGCAATTGCTGGGCCGCCAGTTTGTGCTGGGCCAGACCATGAAGGAAGCGCAGCATGAGGCGGATGCCGCGCGCAAGAAGACATCACTTCGATACTCTTACGACATGCTGGGCGAGGGAGCACGTACCGACGATGATGCATTGCGCTACTTGCAGAGTTACACCGATGCTATTGAATCAATAGCTGTTCACGCACATTCCACGGGGACTATGGAGCAAAATGATGGTATTTCCATCAAACTCAGCGCGCTGCATCCGCGCTTTGAGGATGCGCAAAGCGAGCGCATCATGGCCGAGCTGGTGCCGCGTGTCTGGAGCCTGTGCCAGCACGCCGCCCGGGCCAACATCAACCTGACCATTGATGCCGAAGAGGTGGAGCGCCAGGAGCTGACGCTGGAGGTGCTGGAGGCGCTGGTGGCCAAGGTGGCGGCAGAGTGCCCTCAGTGGCGCGGCTTTGGCATGGCCATGCAGACCTACCAGACCCGCTCGCTGGAGCTCATCGACTATGTGACCGCCATGGCACGGCGCTACCAGGTGCGTCTGATGTGCCGCCTGGTCAAGGGTGCGTACTGGGACGCCGAGATCAAGCGTGCGCAGGAATACGGCCTGCCGCACTACCCCGTGTTCACTCACAAGCACCACACCGATGTGTCCTACCTGTCCTGCGCCCGCGCGCTGCTCGATGTGCCGGATGCCATCTACCCGCAATTTGCCACGCACAACGCCGCCACCATTGCCGCCATCCTGCAAATGGCCGCCCGCACCGGAGCACCGTTCGAGCTGCAGCGCCTGCACGGCATGGGCGAGGGCATTTACCGCGAAGTATTGAAGAACCCGCTGGTGGCCTGCCGCGTCTACGCACCGGTGGGCGCGCACCGCGACCTGCTGGCCTACTTGGTGCGTCGCCTGTTGGAGAACGGTGCCAACTCCTCCTTTGTTCACCAGATGGCCGACCCCACGGTCGATATGCAGGACCTGCTCACATCTCCGCTGCGTCTGGAGCCCCACGCCAGTCTGCCGCTGCCGCCGGATCTTTTTGGCACTCACCCCGGCGCGCGCAAGAACAGCACCGGTCTGGACCTGACCGTGCCCGGCATGCGCGATCCACTGCTGGCCGCACTGGCGTCCACGCCCGTGCCGACGGTGCCAGAGTTTGATATAAAAAGCACCGCTAGCGCTTATGCAATGTGCGCGAGCAGCTATCAAAAATGGAGCAAAGTGCCGGTGGCTGAACGCGCCGCCATCCTGCGCCATGCCGCCGACTCCCTGCTGGAGCAAACCCCGATGTTTTGCGCCCTGCTGGTGAAAGAAGCGCACAAGACCTGGGGCGATGCGGTCAACGAAGTGCGCGAGGCGGTTGACTTTTTGCGCTACTACGCCGACGAGGCACAGCGCATCATGCAACCGCTCGCCATGCCCCAGGTTCACGGCCTGCCGAGCGCGCTGGCAGGCCACAGCTTTGGCGTGACCGGTGAGTCCAACACGCTGTCGCTGACCGCACGCGGCGTCTGGGTGTGCATCAGTCCATGGAACTTCCCGCTGGCCATCTTTGTCGGCCAGGTGGCTGCCGCGCTCGCCACCGGCAATACGGTGCTGGCCAAACCGGCCGAGCAGACGCCCGGTGTGGCGCAGGTGGCGGTGCAACTGCTGCACGCTGCGGGTGTGCCTGTCGATGCCCTGCAATTGCTGCACGGCCCCGGAGAAACGGTGGGTGCAGCGCTGGTGGCGCAACCCGGCGTGGCCGGCGTGGTGTTCACCGGCTCCACCCAGGTGGCCAAGACCATCAACCGGGCTCTGGCTGCCAAGGACGGCCCCATTGTTCCGCTGATCGCCGAAACCGGCGGCATCAATGCCATGCTGGTGGATTCATCGGCCCTGCCCGAGCAGGTGGTCGACGCCGTGGTGCAAAGCGCCTTCCGCTCGGCCGGCCAGCGCTGCTCGGCGTTGCGACTGCTGTGCGTGCACGAAGCCATAGCCGATGGCGTCATCGAGATGTTGCAAGGCGCCGCCAGGGAACTGGTGGTGGGCGATACCTCCGACTTCGCCACCGATGTGGGCCCGTTGATTGACGCCGAAGCCTTCGAGGGTATCGACCGCCACATCCAGCGCTTGAGAACAGAGTCTAAAGTGCTGATAGCCCCCGTGGAAACTGCGCAAAAAGCTACTAAAAACATAGCAAACCTGATTGCGCCCCACGCGTTTGAAGTGCTTCGCATCGCCGACGTCCAGGCCGAAATTTTTGGTCCGGTGCTACAGGTGGTGCGCTGGGGTGGTGATCCAGCGGATGTCATTGAACAGGTCAACGCGCTGGGCTACGGTCTGACGCTGGGCATCCAGACCCGCATCGACAGCCGCGCACAGGCGCTGGCCCATGCCGCGCACATTGGCAACGTCTACATCAACCGCAACATGATCGGCGCGGTGGTCGGTGTGCAGCCCTTTGGCGGCGAGGGCCTGAGCGGCACCGGCCCCAAGGCGGGCGGCCCGCACTACCTGTACCGCTTCTGCGCCGAGCAGACCATTACCGTGAACACCACGGCGGCGGGGGGCAATGCGGCGCTGCTGGCTGGGGCGCATTGAGCGTAAGGGTCACGCAACAGCGCGACCCTGGCAGACTCAAGCAGCCAATAACTGCTGTACCCGCCCCCGCAGCAGCTCCGGCTGCACATCCTGCGGCGCGCTGGCCGAACCTACATTCAGGCCCACGCTGCTGAACAGGCCACGACGAAACGGTCGCACCATGGCGCCGCCTTGCTCGACGCGGCTGAAGAAGGAGCCCCACAGATTGGTCAGCGCCATCGGCACCACCTGCACGGCCGTGCCCTGCTGCGCGGTGCGCTCCAGGATCTTCATGATGCCGCCCTTGAACTCCTGCAGCGTGCCGTCGCGGGTGATGCCGCCTTCGGGGAAGATGCACAGCAGGTCGCCCTCGGCTAGCACCCGGGCGGCGGCGTCAAACGCCGCTTCATACGCCTGGGGGTCCTGCGCGCGTGGTGCAATCGGGATGGCCTTTCCCAAGCGGAACAGCCAGCCCAGCACCGGCACCTTGAAAATCTGGTGGTCCATGATGAAGTAGATGGGCCGGGGGCTGGCCGCCATCAACAGCACGGCATCGATAAAGCTCACGTGGTTGCACACCAGGATGGCCGCGCCGGTGGTGGGAATGTGCTCATCGCCGTTCACTTTGAAGCGGTAGATGAAGTGCGACAGCACCCAGGCCACAAAGCGCAGCAGGTACTCTGGCACCAGCATGAAGATGTAGAACGCCACCAGCGCATTGGCCAGTCCGGTGAACAGAAAGATCTGCGGAATGGTGAAGCCGCTCTTGAGCAGCGCCCCGGCAATCACCGAGCTGCCAATCATGAACAGGGCGTTGAGGATGTTGTTGGCGGCGATGATGCGGGCCCGGTGCGTGGGCTGGCTGCGCAGCTGGATCAGCGCGTACATGGGCACGCTGTACAGCCCGGCGAACAGGCTCAACAGTGCCAGGTCCGCCATTACCCGCCAGTGGGCAGGCTGCGCCAGGAAGGCGCTCAATCCCATGACTTCGGAGGCGGGCAGTCCGCTGGACGCAAAATACAAATCCACGGCAAACACACTCATGCCAATGGCGCCCAGCGGCACCAGGCCAATTTCGACGTGGCGGCGGCTCATCACCTCGCACAAGAGCGAGCCGGTGCCGATGCCGATGGAAAAAACCACCAGCAAGAGGGACGCCACCTGCTCGTTGCCATGCAGCACCTCCTTGGCCAGGCTGGGGAACTGGCTCAAAAACACTGCGCCAAAAAACCACATCCAGCTGATGCCCAGCAGCGAGCGAAAAACCACCAGGTTGCCATGCGCCAGCTTCAGGTTGCGCAGGGTTTCGCTGATGGGGTTCCAGTTGATCTTCAGGCCGGGGTCGGTGGCCGGGGCCTTGGGGATATAGCCCGCCACCACGCGCCCCGCAACCGCCAGCACCACGCAGGCAAGCGCCACCGTTTCATGGCCGATGGTCGGGATGGCGACCAGCAGGCCACCCACCACATTGCCCATCAGGATGGCGACAAAGGTGCCCATCTCGACCATGCCGTTGCCGCCGGTCAGCTCGCGCTCGGACAGCACTTGAGGCAAGAGCGCAAACTTCACCGGGCCAAACAGCGTGGAATGCACGCCCATCAAGAAGGTGCACAGCAGCAGCACGCCGACCAGGTCGTTCATGAAGCCATAGGCGGCAATCGCCATGATGGCGATTTCCAGGTTCTTGACGAAACGGATCATCAGCGTCTTGTCGTACTTGTCGGTCAGCTGGCCTGCTGTGGCCGAGAACAGCAGAAAGGGCAGGATGAACAACGCGCCAATCACCAGGCCCGCCATGGCCGGTGGCAGCCAGCCCACGCTGAGCTGGTAGGTCACCATCACGGTGAAGGCAAACTTGAACAGGTTGTCGTTGGCCGCACCGGAAAACTGGGTCCAGAAGAAGGGCGCAAAGCGGCGCTGGCGTAAGAGTGCAAACTGATTCGGGTGGGCGCGTGGAACGACGGGCTCTGCCGCAGGGCTTCGGGTTTCAGACATCACTTTGCTTCTCGCGTGTTTGTGGATGACCCGAGCCCACGTATGCACTTCCCACTGCCAGCATCATTTGCTCGCAGTGAGCGGCCGCACAGATGAAATCAAAGCCTGCAATGGACCGGGACAAGC
>CAJAVE010000149.1 GCA_903945325.1 uncultured beta proteobacterium
CCGCACAGGTATCAGTGGCTCAACGCGGCTCCAAAATTCATCGGTGACTTCCCATGCTTTCGCTTTTGCCATTTTCCCTCCACACACAGACATTGCGCATGGAAAGCCATTATCCTTTATTTACGGATAAGTTCTAAGTCATTGTTGAGGCGACTAGGGTATTTCCCTTTCCACTCTCAGGTATTGGCCTGATTCATCCGGGGCGTCCAAGCCGCTATCGTTATCACCAATGTCTGCTTCCCTTGCCGAAAACAAAGCCCGCGTCCTGGTCGTCGAAGACGAGGCCATTGTTGCCCGTGATGTGCACGAGCAGTTGCGCACCCTGGGCTACACGGTTGCGGGGCACGCAACCCGCGGTGAAGACGCGGTTGCCATGGTGGAGCAGGCCCGACCCGACCTGGTGCTGATGGACATTCAGCTGGCTGGTGCCATGGATGGCATCGCCGCCGCCCACGCCATTCGGGAGCTGACCCAATGCAGCGTGCCCATCGTTTTTCTCACGGCGTTCGATGCCGATGAAACATTGGCGCGTGCCAAGCTGACCGAACCCTTTGGCTACATCCTCAAGCCGTTCACCGAGCGAGAACTGCGTACGGTGCTGGAAATGGCCTTTTACAAGTTTCAGGCCGAGGCCACCCTGCGCGAGACCGCCCTCTACAGACAGGCCATTCTGGACAACATGGTTGACGGTGTCATTACCTTCAATGCAGCGGGTCAGATCGAGAGTTGCAACCGGGCTGCCAAGCAGATTTTTGGATTTGTGGCCGATCAGGCCCTGGGCCTGCCTATCGCCACGCTGTCTCCGCCGGACCTGCACCACCACCTGGTCGAGTATTTTCAACACGTGCAGCGCGACCCCCAGGCGCGTTCGTCCGGGCAGGGCCGCGAACTGACTGGCCTGCGACTGGACGGCAGCGCCTTCCCACTGAGTTTGTCGCTTTCCGAAATTACCCATGCCGGGCGAACCGGCTTCATTGCCCTTGTCCGCGATCTGAGCCAGCAGCACCAGGCGGCCGAAGAAATTTATTACCTGGCGTTCTATGACCGCTTGACCGATTTGCCCAACCGGCGCTTGCTGATGGATTACCTCAAGCAAGCCCTGCTGATATCTGCGCGCAGCGGCCAGCGCGGCGCCCTGGTTTTGCTGGATCTGGACCATTTCAAGCAGCTGAACGACACCATGGGTCACGCGGTGGGCGATGAACTGCTGCGCCAGGTATCCGCCCGCCTGAAAGCCTGCGTGCGCGAGAGTGACCAGATCGCCAGACTTGGCGGAGATGAATTCGTGGTCTTGATCAGCGCCTTGAGCGTCGATGCGCAGGAGGCCGCGGCCCAGGCCGAAGTGGCTGCCAACAAGTTGCTGCTGGAGCTGGCCCACCCCTACACCCTGGATGGCCATCTGCACAGCAACACGCCCAGTCTGGGCATTGTGGTTTTTTTGGCACACGAGCACAGCCCGGACGAGTTGTTGCAAAACGCCGAAATAGCCATGTACCAGGCAAAAGCGGCCGGGCGCACCACCTTGCGCTTTTTTGATGCGGCCATGCAAACCGCAGCGACCGTGCGCACCGAACGCGTGACCGACCTGCACCGTGCGCTGGAGCAACGGGAGTTTTTGCTGCACTACCAGACCCAGTTCAACCGCAAGGGCGAGCCCATTGGTGCCGAAGCCCTGGTTCGCTGGAACCATGCCTTGCGGGGCATGGTTTCACCGGCAGAGTTCATCCCGCTGGCGGAGGAAACCCGCCTGATCCTGCCACTGGGTCAGTGGGTGCTGGAGCGCGCCTGTGCGCAACTGGCCCGCTGGGAAGACGAGCCCTACAAGGCCGATTGGACCATGTCCGTCAACGTCAGCGCCCTGCAGTTCGGGCAGCCCGATTTTGTTGCCAGCGTACTGCGCGCCCTGCGCCAGTCGGGTGCAAACCCGTTGAACCTGAAGCTGGAGCTGACGGAAAGCATGCTGGTGAACGACGTGCAGGACGTTATCGCCAAGATGAACGCGCTCAAAGACCATCAGGTCAAGTTTTCGCTGGATGACTTTGGCACGGGTTACTCGTCGTTGTCCTACCTCAAACGGCTGCCGCTGGACCAGCTCAAGATCGACCAGTCCTTCGTGCGGGACCTGCTCAGCGACCCCAACGACGCCGTCATCGCCCAGGCCATCATTGCCTTGGGGCACAGCCTGGGCTTGCAGGTCATTGCCGAAGGGGTGGAAAACTTGGCGCAGCGCGACATGCTTGCCAACATCGATTGCGATGCGTTTCAGGGTTACTATTTCGCACACCCTGTCGCGGCGGCCGATCTGGCCGAAGCTACAGAAGAAATGGGGCTCTAGCCCCCGTCAATACTGCGCAAGCAGCTATCGTTTTAGTAGCATATTGGACTGATTGTGTGCGCATGAAAATTCGCCCCCCCCGCTGGCGGTCCCTCAAGACCCGCGTCACCATCATGGCGCTGTCGGTTTTTGTGCTGAGCATCTGGGCGCTGACCTTCTTCACAAGCCAGATATTGCGTCGGGACTTGCAAGAACTGGTTGGCGAGCAGCAATTTTCTGCCGCCACGATTGTTGCAGCCGAGATCGAGCAAGAGATCGGCGACCGCATGCACGCACTGGCTTTGGTTGCCAGGCAAATCAAGTCTGCTCACATGGCCAAACCCGCTGCGCTGCAAAAGCTTTTTGATGCCAACCCGCTGTTGCTGGACTTGTTCAATGGCGGCGCATTCGTCACCGACGCTGACGCAACCACGATTGCCTCAATACCCGAAGAACTAGGCCGCGCAGGAGTCAATTACCGGGAGCGCAACCACATCGCGGTGGCGTTGAAGCAAGGCATACCAGCGGTCAGTGACGCCGTGCTGGGCAAGATGCTGAATGCTCCGGTTGTCTCGCTGGCAATGCCCATACGGGATGCCAACGGCGCGGTCGTGGGCACACTGGTGGGTGTGATCAATCTGGGGCAGCCCAATTTTCTGGATTTCATCATTGGGCACAAGTACGGCATAACGGGTGGCTACATGCTGGTGGACCCTGAACATCGCCAAATCGTCACTGCGACTGACAAGCGTTTCAACCTGAAGGTCTTGCCACCCGTGGGCACGGACACCATGACCGACCAGTACGCACAGGGCTACCAGGGCCATGGCATTGTGGTGGACCCGCTCGGCGTTGAACACGTTTCGGCGGCGCACAGCGTGCCCGCCGCCGGTTGGTATGTGGTGGCACTGTTTCCAACCCGGGAGGCCTTTGCCCCAATCGCCTCCATTCAGTGGAAAGCCTTTTATCTGGCGCTGGTGTTGACCATTCTGGCGGGCGGATTGACCTGGTGGGTTCTGCGCCGTGAACTCACACCGGTTATCGACACGGCGCGGACATTGGCCCAGTTGAGCCGAAGTGATACGTTTCCGGAGGCCCTGCCTGTGACCCGCCATGACGAGGTGGGCGACCTGATTGGCGGTTTCAACCGGCTGCTGGGGGTCTTGCAGCAGCGCGAGAATGATCGGGTGGACAGTGAAGCCCGTTTTCGGGCACTAGTGGAATGGTTGCCGGTCGCCATGGTCGTACACGATGGGCAAAACATTCTGTTTGCCAACCCAGCCGCATTGAACCTGCTTGATGCCAAAGCCGTTACGGAGCTGGTGGGGCGCCCGGTCATGGAACGGGTGCACCCCAGCTCGCTGGTCCGCGCCGCCGAGAGTGCCAGAAAGTTGCTGCAGGAAGGCGGCACCGCCGGAGCGGTGCACTACACATTCGTGACACTGACCGGGCGGCTGATCGAAGCCGAATTGCGGGCCATTGAAATCCAGTACAACGGCAAAGCCGCCAGCCAGATCGTGTTTCAGGACATCACCGAGCGTGTTGCGCGAGAAAACCGGCTGCGCCAGCTATCGCGTGCCACCGAGCAGTCGCCTATTGCGGTTGTCATCACCGACCTCAAGGGAACCGTCGAGTATGTGAACCCCCAGTTTGAGGCCGTCACCGGCTACGCGCTGCACGAAGTGCTGGGCCGTAACCCGCGTATTCTCCAGTCAGGGCAAACTTCGGCTGCGGTGTATGCAGATTTGTGGCAGACCCTTCAGGCGGGCGAAACCTGGCGGGGCGAGTTTCACAACCGCAAGAAGTCGGGCGAGCTTTTTATTGAGCACGCCGTCATCGCGCCCATCCAGAACGCCACCGGCGCGGTGACCCACTATGTCGCGCTCAAGGAAGACATCACCGACCAGGTGCGTCATCAACAGGAGCTGCAATCAGCGGTGAAGGAAAAGACCGCTCTGCTCAACGAAGTGCACCACCGGGTCAAAAACAACCTGCAAGTCATCACCAGTTTGCTGCGTCTGGAGGCGGGCAGGGCGAGCGAAACGGCTACCCGGTCTGTGCTGCAGGAGATGCAGGGGCGCATTCGCTCCATGGCGCTGGTGCATGAAACGTTGTACCGCTCGGGCAACTTTGCCGGGGTGGAGTTGCATCGCTACCTTCAGCAAGTGGCAACCGTTGCCTTTCGGGCGCAGGCCAGTACCGGCGGCAATGTACGGCTGATGTTGGACCTGGACCCCGTAACCGTCAGCATGGACCTGGCCACGCCTTGCGGCTTGCTGGTCAATGAGCTCATCTCCAATTGCGTCAAACACGGCTTTGCGCACGGTGCAGGCGGGGAAGTGCGGGTAGCGTTGCACCGCGCAGACGGTTCGACGGATGAACCTGCGCGCTGGTGCTTGCGGGTTAGCGATAACGGTGTCGGCTTGCCCGCTGATTTCGAGGAGCGTCGCGGCCATTCCCTGGGGCTGCAACTGGTGTCTGACCTGGCTGGGCAAATTGGTGGCGAGCTGACCATTGAGCCCGGTCCGGGCGCCACCTTTTCGGTCATATTCCCCATAGCCTAGACAAAGGCTGGCCTGCGACCCTGCACTTTTGAGGGGTTCTCAGGTATTTCCCCCGGGTGTTTAGGGTATTGGCCTGATTTCAAGATTGACTGCCCCGGCCTACAGTCAAGCCATGACAGTTCGAACTCTGCTCGTGGATGACAACAAGACGTTTCTCGCAGCGGTGCGCAACTTCCTGACCATGGTGCCCGACATTGAAATCGTGGGTGAAGCCCACGACGGCTGGACGGCAGTGGAGTTGGCCAAGTCCCTGAATCCTGATCTGGTGTTGCTGGACATCGTCATGCCAGAGATGAATGGTCTCGAAGTGGCCCAAGTGCTCAAGGACTCAGCACACCCCACGCGCATTGTCTTTCTGTCCATGCACGACAGTGAGTCGTACCGCACCGCAGCCCGCGAACTGGGGGCCTTTGCCTATGTAGGTAAAGGCGAATTCGTAGCTGACCTGGTCCCCATTATTGACAGGATTGCCGTTGCCATGACGGGACAAGGCGCAACCCAGAGCGGTGCGCAAGGAGAGCGGCCATGAAATATCTTCACGCTTCCAGGGCTTCACGCGTCTATCCCATCGTGATGGCCGTCGCAGGCGCTGTAATGATGCTGGTGGTAGGTGACGGCCATATCGAGGCAATCGTTGGCGCTGTGGTCCTGGTTGCAAGCGGAATCTGGATCGGCCGCGAGTTGGCACTCAGAGACGCAGCAGTGAAAGCCGCCCTGCAACAAATGGTGACCGAGCAGCAAGCCTTTGGTGCCGCAGTGGCCCCGGTTTGGGGTGGACACATTGAGTCGTCCCGCGAGCAGATGGACACGGCCATCTCCGAGCTGTCACTGAGCTTTGCCGCCATCGTGGACAAGCTGGGTGAGACCCTTCAAACCGCCAGTATGGAAACCACCACGTCGAATAGTGATGGCGCCGATACCAGTCTGAGCGCGATTTTTGAACGTGCAGAACGCCAACTCAGCGGCATCATTGAGGGCCAAAAGGCCTCCATGAACAGCATGTCCATCATGCTGGAAAAAGTGCAGGGGCTCGACCGTTTCACCGGCGAGTTGCAGGGCATGGCCTACGAAGTGGCCAAGATCGCCCAGCAGTCCAACCTGCTGTCATTGAATGCAGCCATTGAGGCGGCCCGCGCCGGCGACCTCGGGCGCGGCTTTGCCGTCGTCGCCAAAGAGTTCCGTATGCTGGCCAACCAGTCGGGCGACACGGGCCGCAACATTGCAGCCAAGGTTGGCGTCATCAGCGCCGCCATTGCCGATGCCTGCGAGGTGGTGCGCGAGTCCGTTGAGCAACGTGACGTGAGAGTGCAGGCAACCACCAGCACGATAGACCAGGTATTGACAGAAATCCGCGAAGTAGCTGGCGGTCTGGAGCGCTCAGGCGCACTGCTGAAGGACGAAAGCGTGGTCATTCAATCGCAAATTGGCCAGGCATTGATGCAGTTGCAGTTTCAGGACCGCGTGGGCCAGATCCTCGGGTTGTTGAAAACCAACATTGAACACTGGCCTACCTTCATGGAAAGACGTCTGCAGGCGTTTGGCGAGAGCGGTGACGTCGCTCCCCTGGAAGCCAATGAATTTCTGGATGAACTGAAAAAAACCTACGTAATGAAAGACCAGCACGTCGTTCATTCCGGCGGTACCGCACAGGCACCGGCCGACGACGAAATCACCTTCTTTTAGCCCACCGAAGACTGAGCAGGACCACCATGAACATCGATTGGAAAGACAGCTACCGCATCGGCAATGAAGCCATTGACCGCCAGCACCAGGAGCTTTTTGAACTGGCCAATGCCATGTTTGTCGCCACAGAAAAGCCCGCGCAGTTACTGGGTGCCATGAAACTCTATCAGCATGTGCGCGAGCACTTTGCCGACGAAGAGGCGCTCATGAAGATGGTCGAATTTCCGGGCTACAAGGCCCATGTGGAGTCACACAACCGGATCTTGAAAAACCTGGGCGAGGTGAGCCATGCCATTGGCAAAGATGCGATGGACCCCAAAGTGGTGGCCGAGTTTTTGACCGACTGGGGCCTGAAACACATTCCACATGACGACGCGCAGGTTGCTGCCTACGTTAAAGCCCATAGCCCCACCTGATTTCAAGCGAGAACCACCATGGCCAAAACCATCATGATCGTTGATGACTCTGCCTCCATCCGCACCGTGGTGGGCATTGCCCTGCGCGGCGAAGGCTACGCGGTGATCGAGGCCAAGGACGGCCAGGACGCCATCAACAAGCTGACCGGGCAAAAGGTCAACCTGATCATCAGCGACGTCAACATGCCCATCATGGACGGCATCACCTTTGTGAAGCACGTCAAGCAGATGGCCGCTTACAAGTTCACGCCCATCATCATGCTGACCACCGAGTCGGATGAATCCAAAAAGCGCGAAGGCCAGGCAGCAGGTGCCCGCGCCTGGGTGGTCAAGCCCTTTAAGCCCGAGCAAATGCTGGCCGCCGTGCAGCGCCTTTGCCTGCCTTGACCAGAACCGCCGTTACGGGAGCACACCATGACAAATGAAACCACCATGCGCCAGGTTGACCTGACTATTGCAGGCGAACTGAGCATTTACCGGGCCGACGAACTCAAGCGCGCCCTGATCGAGCCACTGGCGCAGGGCGTGCAACTGGTGGTCAACCTGGCCGGGGTTACCGAGTTTGATACCTGCGGACTGCAGTTGCTGATGCTGGCCAAGCGCACGGCCGAGGCACTGGGCAGCGAGCTGCAACTGGTGGGCCACAGCCCTGCAGTGCTGGAAGTGTTTGAGCTACTCAACGTAGCAGCATTTTTTGGCGACCACCTGGTCATAGCGCCCGGTCGCCACTAAACGTCAAAAAACAGAAGCAACCAGAGCGAAGAAGCCCATCATGAACCTCGACCAAGCCCTGCAGATCTTTATTGCCGAATGCCGTGAGTTACTGGAAGACATGGAAAGCTCTCTCCTGGCGCTGGAGCAAACGGATGACAAGACCGAACTCATCAACTCCATCTTCCGCGCGGCACACACCATCAAGGGCTCCAGCGGCCTGTTCAGCCTGGACCACGTGGTCGCCTTTACCCATGTGGTGGAAAACGTGCTGGACAAAGTGCGCGCCGGGTCCCTGACGATTGGTGATGACCTGGTCGCTACCTTGCTGCTGTGCTGCGACCATATCAAGTCCCTCATCGACGGTGTGGCTGCGGGTCAGACCGAGGCCGACGAAGCCTCTAATGAGGCGGGTGCACCGCTGCTGGTGCAACTGCATGCCGTGCTGGGCACCCCCGGTGGTGGTGCGGCACTGGTAGCCAAAGAGGATGTGGACGCCACCCAGCGCATTGGCGCTCAGGACGGTGGCTCGGACCACTGGCACATTTCCATGCAGTTTGGGCCAGAAGTATTGCGCATGGGCATGGACCCGCTGTCCTTCATCCGCTACCTGGCCACGCTGGGGCGCATTGTGGACATTCTGACGATTCCCGACAAACTGCCGGTGGCGCTCGATATGGAGCCTGAGCTGTGTTACCTGGCCTATGAGCTGTCGCTGGACACCAAGTCCGACAAGGCCGCGATTGAGCGGGCCTTCGAGTTTGTGCAGGGCGATGTGCGCCTGCGCATCCTGCCACCCAACAGCCGCATTGAAGACTACATCCGCCTGATTCAGGATTCGCCCGATATCGCAGAGCGCATTGGCGAGCTGATGGTGCGCTGCGGCGC
>CAJAVE010000150.1 GCA_903945325.1 uncultured beta proteobacterium
ATGTTCATGTCCAGATTCAAGCGCATGGTGATGAGCTCAGTGGGCCAGTGGCGCCGGTGTCAGCCGTTGTGCGACCGACTGTGCAATGTCGAGCAACCGGCCAAAAGGAATGGGTTTGGCCAGCACCTCGACCCCTGCTGGCACGCCACCGCGGGCGTTGACATCATCGGTATCCAGCCCCGTGACCACAACGACGGTGGTGTCAGCCATTTCGGGTGCTTTGTGCAGCACTTCGAGCATGCCAAAGCCATCCATGCCGGGCATGTGCAGATCTGAAATGAGCAAATCTGGTCCACCACGGCCCAGGTGCAGCAGTGCGTTGATGGCGTTGTCAATGAGTGTGAGGTCGGTCGGCATGGGCCAGAGTGCGATCTGGGTTTTGTACAGGCGCAGCAGGCTGGGGTCGTCTTCCACCACCATGATGCGCAAGTTGTGTTCGGCAGAGACCGCGGGAGGCGGCGCAACGGCAGGAGCAGCAGGCTTTCTATGCAGCAGACTTTCGACTGAGTCACGCAGCACCCGGCGGTGACCCCCTGCCGTCTTCCAAGCCTGAAGCAAGCCGTTTTCCACCCACAGTTGCACGGTACCCACCGAAACACCGAGCAGCGTTGCCGCTTCACGGGTCGTGCAGAAGGACTTTTCAACGGTGGGCGGTGGCATGGTCGGCAATTCTTGGGCTGGTTATTTGATAAATCCAATAATAGTCACTTTTTATAGTTTTTAGGTAAATATTATTGAATTAGTTTCATTGAATGCATAAAGTCTTGATCGTGCAGACAAAAAAGCCTTTAAATATCAAAAAACGATAAAATTTACATAAATACGACAATAAGCTTTACACTTTGATCATCGGAAATAGGCAAGCAATAGGGGTTTTGATGGATTTCTCTAAACATTCTGTCTTGGTAGTGGATGACTTCGCCACCATGCGCCGCATCGTGTCCAACCTGCTGCGCGAGGCTGGTTTTGCGCATTTCTCCGAGGCAGAAGATGGGGCCGAGGCCTTGCGCAAGCTGGAGAGCAGCAGCTTCCAGTTTGTCGTGAGCGACTGGAACATGCCCAAGATGACGGGCCTGGAGTTGCTGAAATCGGTGCGCAATTCGACCCATCTCAAGCATCTGCCCTTCTTGTTGATAACCGCCGAGGCGCGCAAGGAAAACATCATTGAAGCGGCCCAAGCCGGAGCCGACGGCTACATCGTCAAGCCATTCACCGCCGCCACCTTGAAAGACAAGGTGGAGGCGATATTCAAACGCAAGGGGCTGATATGAATGTCACTGCCAACGCCATCAACGCGGACCAGGCTTTCAAGGAGCTTGGCCAGATTACCCGCACCCTGCACGAGGCCATGAGTGAGCTCGGTTTGACACAAGGCCTGGTCGAAATCACCCATGAAATTCCCGATGCCCGTGACCGCCTGAGCCATGTGGGTCAGATGACCGAGCAGGCGGCCACCCGTGTGCTGGACCTGATTGACGTGGCGCAGCCCGCCTGCCACCGCTTCAAGACCGGCAGCCAGGCCATGGCCGCAGATATTGAAGCCATGCGCAAACGTGCGCAGGGGCGTGCTGATGAGGCGGATGACGTGATGGCGGCGGCGCAGATGTTCAGCACCGAGGCCGCCAGCTTTGCTGATGCCCAAAACGCGGTCTTGAGCGACATCATGATGACCCAGGACTTTCAGGACCTGTCTGGGCAGGTCATCAAAAAGGTCATTTCCATCATCAGTCACACCGAGCAGCAACTGCTGAGTTTGTTGATGCACAGCACCCCCGAGCATCTGGTGGTTGAGCGACCAAAGGCCTTGCTGGCCGGGCCCCAAGTCCCTGCCAAAGCGCTGCAACAAGACGACGTGGACAGCATGTTGGCCTCCCTCGGGTTTTAAGCCCGTCGCCCCCAAAAACCACTCATAGGAAGAAAGCCATGGCTAAAACAATTATGGTCGTTGACGACTCGGCCTCCATGCGCAGTGTGCTGGGTATTGCCCTGCGGGGGGGCTGGCTATGACGTGCTCCAGAGCAGCGACGGTGTCGATGCGCTGGCCAAGCTCAAGGGCCAAAAAGTGAACCTGATCATCAGTGACGTGAATATGCCCAACATGGATGGCATCAGCTTCCTGAAGGCTGTCAAACAGATTCCGGCCTACAAATTCACGCCCGTCATCATGCTGACCACGGTATCGGCAGACGCCAGCAAAGCCGAAGGCCGCGCCGCCGGTGCCCGCGCCTGGGTCAGCAAGCCGTTTGTACCTCAGCAGCTGGTGGACGCCGTGCAGCGCTTGTGTTTGCCCTGAATTTCACCCCACAGAAAGCACCCACATGTACGCGCTCAGGAAGTTATCGATTCAGTGGAAACTGGCCTTGCTGGTGGCTACCTTGCTCGGCGCGGTTGCGGTGGTGGGAATGGTTGGGCATTGGGCAACATCACATGCAGGCGGGCACGTGGTCGAAATGGCGGCGGCGCAAGACGCCTGGCTTCGCGATCTTCAACGCCACATCCAGCAGGAGAAATCCTTGCTCGAAGGGACGCAAGACAGTCTGAGCCGGGTCATTG
>CAJAVE010000151.1 GCA_903945325.1 uncultured beta proteobacterium
ACGCAGCTCAAAGCTCATAGAAACCCCGCACTGAAATCGCGATTCATCACTTTACACAGAAATCGCAACTTTCCTCAACGAAATCAAATAGTTGCGCTAATGGCTTCCATTAGAAGTCGGGGCTAATGGGAAATTTGGGTTCAAATACGGTGCGATCAGCTCCTGCGGATGCAATCCCCACCCCATGCCCGCCAGCGCAGCAACAACAAATGCCTGTGGGGACGGCAGGGTATGTTTGGGAAGTTCGACATGCCGGTGGCACAGCCGCCGCACCCACCGCGCCTGCAAGTCATCTTTGGTATTGAACACCAGACTGGGCGCAAGAGACAGGCTTGCAGCCCCAACGCCACCCGGGAAATATCGGCCTATAAAGGCTGGAGTGGCCACCGCCAGGTAGCGCATGGCACCCAACGCAAGGCTGTTGCAGCCCGTGGCCGGACGAGTGTTGGATGTAACCGCTGCCAGCACCGCGCCACTGCGCAACCACTCGGCCGTGTGGTCCTGGTCATCGACCGACACTTCCAGCAAAACGTGTGCACTGGCCGCGAAAGCCGTCACAGCCGGCGCAAACCAGGTGGCCAGACTGTCGGCATTTACCGCAATCGCCAACGTAACCCGGGCTGCGCCCTCTGGTTCGAGCGTGGGCAACTCACCGTGCAGTTCGTGCTCCAGCAGCAGCACACGGTCTATATGCAGGCACAACCGTCGCCCCGCTTCGGTGGCCCGGCACGGTTGGCCCCGCACCACCAGTGCACTGCCGACGCGCTCCTCCAGCAGCCGGATACGCTGGGATATGGCTGAAGGCGTCACATGCAATGTGCGGGCGGCGCGCTCGAAACTTCCTTGCCTCACGACGGCAGCCAGAGCAAAAAGTGAGGGGTAGTCCAGCATGAAGTTAAAAATTCTTAATTGGATGAAGGAAAGATAGTTTGCCTTCATCTCATCCGACAGGCAAGCTCTGGGCATGACAAACATCCTCCTTGCTGACTCCCTGGCCATCCCCGTCTTTATTCAGGGCCTGACACTGAGCCTTGGCCTCATTGTGGCCATTGGTGCCCAAAACGCCTTCGTTCTGCGCCAGGGCTTGCGCCGAGAGCATGTGGGCAGTGTCGTTTTGTTTTGCGCGGTAGCAGACGCGGTACTGATCACCGCCGGTGTCATGGGCATGGCACAGGCACTGGGCGAGCGCCCGGATTTGGCCCGTGCATTGGCACTGGCTGGTGCGGCGTTTCTGGCGGTCTATGGGTGGCGGGCGTTGGGTCGCGCCCGCAAACCTGGCGAATTGCGGGCAAGTGAGGACGGCCCTGGCCTGAGCCTGACAGCTGCCGTGGCGCAGGCCGCAGCCTTTACGCTGCTCAACCCCCATGTCTACCTGGATACGGTGTTGCTGGTTGGCAGTATCGGTGCCCAGCAACCTGCGGGCTTGCGAGCCTGGTTTGTGGCTGGTGCATGCACTGCCAGTCTGGTCTGGTTTGGCTTGCTGGGGTTTGGGGCGCGCTGGCTGGCCCCGTGGTTCGCAAAACCCAAAGCCTGGCAGCTACTGGATGGTTTGATTGGCCTAACGATGCTGGCACTTGCAGCACTGCTGGTGCAGCATGCCACCACCGGATCTTGAACTTGCTACAAATATAGGAGCTGCTTACGCACATTCCACGGGGTCTAGAGGCCAATTTCGCATACAAAAAGCCATCTGCATCTCAATCCGGTTCAAGCAAGCCCATCGAGTGGAGCACGGCGCGCACAATCTGCTCCCGCTTGGGCAAGTCCTCCAGACGCCGCGGCGTATCGATGTTCAACGCAAAGAAAACCGCACCCTCAGGCGTCTCAACCCAGCCTACCCACCAACCGTAGCGCCCCTCCCAGCCTGTCTTTGCCCGCAAGATCCAGTCCGAAGTGGCTTGCTTGACCATCAGGTCTTTCACCAGGCGCTGGTGCTCCACCTTGAACGGCAAGGTGTTGCGATACAGCTTTCGCAGAAAGGCGATCTGCTCCATTGCCGAGATACTCAGGTTGCCATCAACCCAATAGTCGCCGCGACTGGCTGAGGGGTCGGCATTGCCGTAGTGTGAGTTCTTCAAATACACGCGTGCTTTGGCCTCACCAATCTGGCTGGCAAACCTTTGATAGACCCACAGTGTTGAGTTGCGCATGGCGGATCGCAGGGTCTGATCCTGGTTGTGGCCATCAAATGACCGCTTGACGCCATCCCACTTGAACACCTGAAACTCGTCTGCAGCCGCGCCCGCATCCAGCGCAAACAGCGTATGCGGTATCTTGAAGGTGGAGGCAGGCGAGTAGCGCCGTGTGGATCGGTCGCGGTTGAACACCCATGTGGCCGCAGGCGTCTGGCGCTCGTCGACTACGACCAGCGTGCCTGTGGCCCCAAACTCGGCGAAATAGGCGCCCCAATCGGGCTTGTCCCGTGTGCCATCGCCAGCCCAGGCAAAGACTGAAAAGAAAGCCGCCAACAAATAGGTCCAAAGTGCTCTGGTCATGGGTAATGCATCAAAGGTCACCGCGATCACTGCCGGGCGATAACCACATGCGTGGCAAGCGGCGAGCTCTCACACCGGGCGCAGGCGTAGCCCAAGGCAGGAAGGTTTACGCCTTCGAAGAGTCTTTCTCCAGCGCCCAGAAGGACCGGCGCAATAGCGATGTGCATCTCGTCAATCAGACGCTGGCGAAGATACTGTTGAACGACGTTGACGCCGCCACCAACACGAACATCCTTGCCTCCCGCCGCTTCCCGCGCTTGCGCCAGGGCGGCGTCAATGCCTTCTGTCACGAAATGGAAGGTGGTTCCCCCATCCATGACCAGCGGTGCGCGGGCATGGTTGGTCAGCACGAACACCGGGACGTGGTAGACCGGGTTCTCGCCCCACCAACCTCGCCAGCTCTCATCCAGCCATGGTCCGCGAACCGGCCCGAACATGTTGCGTCCAAGAATCCAGGCCCCGATGTTGTGAAAGCCACGGGCAGCAAAGTCTTCATCAATACCATCCTGACCGCCGTCGCTACCGAACAGGTTCTTCTGGAAGGTTCGGGTGGCAATTGCCCAGCCATGCAGCGAGGTACCGCCAACGCCGAGTGGGCTGCTGATGCTCTGGTCCGGGCCAGCGCCAAACCCGTCGAGCGAAATGGTGAAACTTTCTACACGAAGCCTGGACATGGCGTACCTCGGAGGTGAGAGTGACTACGAAAGAAGAGATGTGGTGCCTTCTGATTAGCTTAGTGTATTTGTGATGGGCAGGTCAGAAATACCAACGCCATCCGCTACAAAAACAAGAGCTGCTTACGCAAGTTCTGCGGGGGCTGGAGGCCAATTTGGCACATATTTCACGACCACTTCGGACCCGAGAAACCAGCGGCCGTCTCATTCAGTGACCCACAATAGCGCTATGCCCACGGATCTTTTCCTCTTCACCGCTCCCAATTCAGTCACTGCATGGTCACCCGTTGATGACAGGGTGATGGGCGGATGTTCGACCAGTTGTCTGCGGTATGACCCCATGGGCCATGCTGTTTTCGAAGGTACGGTCAAGCCCGACAACAACGGGGGCTTTGCTTCGGTCCGCACCCATGCAGCAGATTTGGGCGTGAAAGGTGCCAGCGCCTATGTACTGAAGGTTAACAGCGACGGCAAGCGCTACAAATTCAATCTGCGAATGGAAGACAGCTTTGACGGCGTTACGTATCAGGCAGCGTTTGTGACACCCGCTGGTGTCTGGACCACCCTGCATTTGCCGGTGTCACAGTTCACTGCAACGTTCCGTGGCCGCGCTGTGCCCGAAGCACCCAGCCTGAATACTGCCCTGGTTCGTCAGGCTGGCTTCGTGATTGCTGACCGGCAGATGGGGAATTTCTCTTTAAAAGTGCAGGCTATTGGCACCGTTTGACGAGTCAATAGCCCGCTCAGTGATCCAGCGCTAAACCCGTGGTGCCTTGAATGGCCGCCTCAATCAGGTCGTCCATGTCGCCATTTTCGATCAGGGCTGCAAACGTGTCGGCAATGGCCGGGTCGAAGTGCTGCCCGCTGCCCCGTCGTATTTCTGATAGCGCAGCGGCTTTTTGCCAGGAACCTTTGTACGGTCGCACGCTGACCAAGGCATCGAACACATCCACTACGGCCACCAATCGGGCGACAAAGGGAATGGACTCGCCCTTACGGCCATCGGGATAGCCCAAGCCGTTCCATTTTTCATGGTGGCTGCGCGCCACCAGCCGGGCCATGGCCAGCGAAGGGCTGCGCTTGAGCACGGCATCGCCTATCAGGGTGTGGCGCTGAATCTCGGCAAACTCTTCCTCGGTCAGTGGCCCGGGCTTGCGCAAAATGTGGTCAGGTATGCCCACCTTGCCCACATCGTGCAAGCGGCTGGCTTTGGCGTAGGTCAGGGCCTCGGCTGACGTGCAGCCCATGGCCAGTGCCAGGCGCTCGGTATAGGTCTGGATGCGGCGGATGTGCATGCCCGTGGCGCTGTCCTTGAACTCAGCCACATGGCCCAACATGTCGATGGCCTCGTTATACGACTCTTCCAGGCTGTGGTGCAGCCGGAAGTTGTCAAGCGCGGCGGCACACTGGTTGGCCATGATCTTGATCAGTTCGCGGTCGCCCTCTGAAATGTCCTGCCCGGTTTCCAGGTAGACAAATCCCAATACCTGGCTATTGACCTGCAAAGGAAGCACTAGCGCGCCATTGCGCAAGCCCTCGGGCATGCCGTGGTTCAGCACTACCTCGGTACACAGTTTGACAATTTCCTGGCGTCTGCCCATGGCGCCGGGCGATGCGTCAAACTCACCCGTCCCGGCCTGCACGCGGATATCTTCACCCTCCAGCGTGGCCACCAGTCCATCGATGGAAGCAATCATCCCCGAGTGCCCCAGGTTGCAGATGCCGATCAGCTGCACCAACACACCCTGAAAATAGTCTTCCAGCTTGTCCTGGTGCAGGTTGTACAAATCGGGCGTCACGTCCAGGATCAGCGACAAGCCATAGCGGTTGAGCTCGATGGCCTGCAGGTCCCTGAAGCCCTTGATGGAACTGCGCACCGTGGTGTACAGGCGCTGCACGGTCAGTTCGGTCTTGTCCTTGTAGTCGTCGATGTCGTAGTGGTCGATGACATAGCGCTCAGGCGCCACGCCGGGCTGACCGGTGCGGATGACCAGCCGGATCATGCCGTTTTTCAGGTCCTTGCGGATGTACTCCACCAGCCGCAGACCGGCGTCATCGGTTTCCATGACCACGTCGATGATGGCCAGCGCGCAGTCGGGGTGCTCGGCCAGGCGTTGCCGGGCCTCCATGGAAGAGCAAGCCTCGATCAACTCCAGCGGCCGACCCGCAAACGTAAAACCCAGCAAATTGAGCGTTGTCAGCCGCCGCACATCGGGCTCGTCGTCAACGACCAGCACTTTCCAGGGCTTCACACGCGGCCCCTCTTGCCCAAGTTCAGCTGCATTGAGTTTTCGGACAATTTTCATGGCTGTTGTGTGGAAGAAGTAACTGCTTGTCGCGGAAAGCTGATGTCGAAACGCGTGCCCTGGCCCGGTGCGCTGTGGCAACCGATGCTGCCCCGCAAGCCCTGCGTGACCAGGTTATGTGCAATGTACATCCCCAATCCGCTGCCGCCCTGGCCACGGGCCGTGGTGTAAAACGGCTCAAAGATGTTTGCCAGCGTTTCGGCTGCCATGCCTGCACCGTCGTCAGCGTAGCGGATGGAAACGGCATCTGACCCCGTGCGGGCGTGGATGCGGATGCACCCGCCCACGGTGCCCGCAGCAAACGCGTGCAGGCGGCTGTTTTGCATCAGATTGACCAGCAACTGCGCCACGATGCCTGCCGGACCGTACAGGGGTTGGCAGTCGGCACAGTCCACCTCGAAGCGAATGGGGGTGTTTTTGAACTCGTTGCGCAGGCTTTTCATCACGTCTTCAATGACCTCGGCCAACTCATAGGTGCGCATCTGCTCCGATGTCTGGTCAACCGCTGTGCGCTTGAAGCGGTGCACCAGATCGGCCGTGCGCCTGAGGTTGATCAGCGCCAGCTCGCTCACGTCTTCCAGCGTGTCGAGCCGGTTGCGCAGGTCTTCTTCTGTCACCTCTTCCTGGCTCAGACAGGCTCCGAGTTCCTTGGCCACCTCTCTGGCCTGCGACACCGCGCCGACGGCAATGCCGACCGGTGTGTTCACCTCATGCGCAAACCCAGCCACCATGCGGCCCAGGGAGGCCATTTTTTCGGCTTGCAGCGAACGCTCCTGTTCGGCCTGCAGCCGCTGGTTAGCCTCTTGCAGGGCGGCGGTGCGATCAATCACCCGCTGTTCCAGCGTCGCGTTCAGGGCGGACAGGCTGTGCTGTGCGGCCAGCAGCTCCTGGTTGCGTAGCTGTAGCTTGCCCGACATCTGGTTGAAGCTGCGCGCGGTTTCCGCCAGTTCGTCATTGCCCTGCTCGTTGATCTGGTGACTGAGGTTGCCGGCTGCAATCTCGTGGCTGGCCACGTTCAGATCGTTCAGGCGGCGGGTTAGCAGTTTGCCCAGAAACAACGAAAACACGGCCACGGCGACCATCACACCCAGCGCCATGCCCACGGTCTCGCGCTTGACCCGTTCAAGCAGTGCCGTCATTTCGTCCAGACGTATCCCAAATCGAACATGGCCGTAGTCTTTGCCTGCCACCAGTATGAGCACGTCACGGGTCAGCAGGTTTTCGCCGGACAGGTCGGCCGAAGGGTCGGGCTGCCCAGACCCGGTGCCAGCGGTCACCATGCTGCGATCGCGGTCATCCAGAAACTCAACAAACGCCACCTGCCCCGAGGCCACAAGATCGGTCGCCAGGCTCTTCAGGGTGGACACGTCGTAGCTCACCATTGGGTCACGCGCAGCCGCCGCCACCAACTCCGCGGTGACATTGGCTCTGAGCTCGATCTGCTGGCGCAGCGAAGAACGCATTTGGGACAGCACGGACAGCACCAGCACAGACAGCAGCACTGTCTGTATGAGCACGACGCCCAGTACCGTCTTGGTGCGAAACTTCATGGCCTGTGGCTGGCGCGCCCTCTGTTCATTGCACGGCCTCGACCAGCTTCTTCAGGTCCAGACGCCGGACATCGTCGTAGTCCCGGTCTGTAGCCGATTCAAAACCCTTGAAAGTCACGCCCGCCAACAGCTTGCGCCCCACTTCGTCATTGTGCAGGCTGTTGAAAGCCTGGCGCAATTTGTCGACTACCTCGACGCTCACGCGCGGATGAGCGGTAAACGGGTGTGAGGGGTATGCAGCGGTTTTGTGCAGCACCCGCAAATCAGCGGCCAGTGCAGGGTCAGCGGTTTGCAACACCTTCAGAATCGTGCCACCGGCTTCAAAGTTGCCTGCGGCCACGCTTTTCAACACCGAGTCGTGCGACTGCACATACTTGGCATCCACCTTGATGCCCTGCTTCAGCATTTCGGCCTGCGTCAGCAGGCTGGCAGCAAACGCCAGCGGGGTCGGAAAACTCACCCTTGCCCCATTGATGTCACGCAGTTCCTTGATGCGGCCATCTTTGCGCACCAGCAAAACGCCTTCCAGCGGTTGCCCACGCTCACGCACAAAAGCGCGGTAACCCGGACTGGCGCTGTACAACTGATAGTCATAGGGGTTCATGTAGGCGATGTCGTATTCGCCTTTTTCCAGCCGTTCACCGTAGGCCGGAATGCTGGTGGCCGTGCGAAACCGCAGCTCCAGACCCGCACGCTTGGCCACTTCGTCCAGTAAGGGCGTCCACTCTTCAGCCAGTCTGGCAGCTGGCTTCAGCGGCGTGATGCCCACTGACAGCGGTTCACCCTGCGCGCCAAACACCACACCCAAGAATAGGCATACCCCCAACAACCTGTTTCGCATCATGATGACAACCCGGTGACTGGAATCAGCTTGATGATACGCCTCAACACATGGGTTCACGTGCCCAGATAGTCATCACAAAAAGCAAAGCATTTTGCTATAAATACATGAGCTGCTTACGCACATTCCACGGGGGCTAGAGCCCTATTTTGCGCAGCCACATCGAGGCCATCGGCGGTCAACTGGAAATCGCTGCACGTTTCCCGGACGGTGCCGTCCAAATCAGCAACTTTGCCGAACTAGGTCAAACTGCGGCAACTTGATACAACAAACTGAGGCTATGTGTCAGCTCTCGGACGATGATTTCAACAACTCAAAAACCAGCATTTGGCCACCAGCGGGTTTCCAGATCGATGCTCGATAGCAGTCATCTGTCGAACCAAATTCTCAATACTGGACACTTCATTTGCACAAAACTTTGAGATCTAGCCAAATGACCAAAAGCGTCCAACCTGTTCACATGACCATCGCTTCGAGGCGGAAAATTCCTGCAGCCGCTCGAATTTCTTTCATGTGACCATGACCTGGAAGTGTCTTGGTCTCAATCGTCACAAGACCGACCTGTGCCAACTGGTCCACGTCACGTTTGACAGCGCTGCGATCGCGATGCAGTCGCCCAGCGATGACTGTGATCGAACCCGGTTCACCCTTGACACTTCGGAACACGTCAAGTCGACTTGCAGTCAGCAGGCGAAGGAGATCGGCAGGATCTTCAAAGCTTACAGTGCGTTCCTCTGGCATCGGTTGACCGGCGTCAGCCAATCGTGCCAACACCTTCCCTCTGCGAAAGAAATCTTGTTCGTTACCTGCTTTAAGTGTGACATTCTTCATGCTGTTCTCCTGAGTGCAGCCCAATCGGTCTGGAATTGATCTTCTATGTCCTCAAAATTCGTGAATTCAACCGCAGCCACAACGCCGAAATAGTGCCGGTGGTGATGCCCATGTTGGTTGTCATAACCCACTACGCGCCCGTTATCGCCAGCGTGCAGTGCATGGTTGATGTATGCAAGGTTGTAACGAGTCACCCGACCTTGCGTATCAACCCAAATTTCACGTCGAAGCTGACCATTCCCACGCCTTTTGGTGATGTGGTGCGTATCGTCGACAATTTTTCGATCAGCCATGACATATATTATCATGGCTGCATCCTTGGCGTGCATTGAAATGACCGACTGAAGGGTGCATTGAAATAGGTGTCGTCGTTGGCAACAGTCGCGGGTGAAGTCCAGATGCAAAGTGGAGCTGGGTTTTCTCCCATCGCACTCACCGGGCCAAGCCGACCTTTTGCAGCCGGGTGTAAATGCCGGTAGCCATGTATTCGTAACCCAGCGCGTTGGGGTGGATTTTGTCCGCGCGCAGTTCGGGGCGTGCCAATGTGTCAGAGAACACATCAGGCACCAAGGGCACGCCTTCTTCTCTTGCCAGTTCTTCATAAATGTCCGAGTCGCTGGGCCTGCCGGCCAGGACGCCTAGCAGGGACAACTCTGGTACCGATACCAGTGCCGCTTGTGCGCCAAAGCGCAACACGGTCTGGATGATCACTCGAATATCTTCCTTTACCCGCTTGGAAGGCTTTCGACGCAAAAAATCGTTGCCACCGATCTCAATGACCACCAAGGCAGGGTTGTATGCAGTGAGCAATGCTTGGATACGGCCCTTGCCGTTTTCGGCGGTGTCGCCAGAAACCCCGGCATTGACTACTTTCCAACCGGTTTTCAGTGCCAGCAGGCTAGGCCAATCCTCTCCACTGGCGGCACCGGTTCCAAAGGTCACGCTATCGCCAAACGCGAGCACAGTTTTCCCTGGTGGGATGGCCGATAGCTTGGCTGACTTGCCACATCCGGCCAGAAGACTGACCGCGAAGCCCATCGCCAGCAATGTGCGGCGTTGAATTGAGTGTGTGGCAGGTAATTGGGAGGAGGTTTTGACGTGGTTGGGGTTCATGGCGCAGGTACTTTCAAGCCGGCCGCACGTGCCAGCTCATCCACCATCATCAACGAAAGTCCCCAGAGGCGCGCTTCATCAATATTAATGGCGGATACACGCAAGGGTATAGTTCTCGATGACTTACCCGCTGCACATTCGTTAAGCGTCTTGTTGCAACATTCATCGTTCTTCGGAGTCAGCCAATGAACCCGCTTAGTACGCTCTCTCTTGTGGTTTTCCTTTCGGTTAGCGCTGTACACGCACAGACCAGCGATTCGATCGTTACTGAGGGCATCGTCAGCGCTCCCGTCACCGCGGTATGGAACGCTTGGGCCACAACTGCAGGCCTCAAGTCCTGGTTGGCTCCGCACGCGGATATCGATCTTCGAATAGACGGAATCATGCGGGCGAACTACGACCCAAAGGGAGCCCTGGGTGACGCTGGGACCATTGAAAACAAGGTGCTAGCCTACGAGCCAGAGCGGATGTTTTCGATCAAAGTGACAAAGGCACCAGAGAAGTTTCCGTTCAGTTCGCGGATCGGAGATATGTGGACAGTCCTTTACTTCCAGCCGACCCCAGAGGGGAAGACCACGCTTCGAATCGTCGGGATGGGCTTTGGAAAAGACGAGGAGTCACAGACGATGAGGGCATTCTTCGAGCAAGGCAACGCGTACACGCTGGCCCAGTTGCAGAAGCGTTTTCAATAATGACGCCTAAACGGGTAGGCAACGGCCTTAAACCGTCGCCGCTGCGGGCGGTTCATGCCCATTTGAACGGCAGGTGTAGAACAAGTCAGGCGTCTCCGTGCCCATCACCGATCAGTTTGAACGAAAAGAACGCGATTGCCGAAGGGGGGGCGAAGCAGACTAAGGCCAGCACCTTCTGCGCCAACCCGCCATAGGCAGAAAGATCGATGCCAGCAACGCCTGAAAGAACCCATGCGCACGCACCGAAGGCTGCGAGGTTCAACAGAAGTGGCACGTGGAGGGGGCGTAGCAGCTTGACTTTCCAGGCCACAAGTGCAGACACAAATGGTGCTGCAAACATGCCCGCTCCGAGAGCACCCGGGTCATGCTGCGAACTTGGAAGCGGATGGAGTCCGGCCCAAGCCGCAGCAAGCCCAATGGAGGCCATGCATGCGGCCAATAGCCAAGACAGGGTTGTTGTTGTGGCTATCTTGGGCAGCGCCAAAGCGAGACCGACACTGCCAAGTGTGCCAAGCACACCTGTAAGGATTGCCCCTATGTTGAGGATTGCGGGCAAAGTTGATCGACTCGAGCCGAGATCACTTGCAGATACTGTGAATGGGCTGTAGTCGGGAAAGAATGGTGCCGCTGCAATCTGTGCACCAAAGTATGTGAAAGGCACCGCGAAAGCAGCAATAAGTAGAAGCCGGAGTGTGCGCAGCTGCAATTGGTGACGCCTCATGAATAATGTTTGCAAGGGTAATCGAAATCGTAACAAACGAAATGTCACCGGGGTAAGTCCGCGACATCGCGCATACCTGACTTACGGAAGTACCGTGGACGCGACCACTATATGTCTTAAAGAGCCAGCCACTTTTCTCTGATCTGGCCGCTCAAAATTGGATGTCAGGTTCCTAGCTTCTACCCAACTGACTTCTCCAAACCCGACATCAGCAGCGACCTGGGATTGCACATGCCAAACCAACACAATCTTGTGCTTTACTCTGTTCATGTCTTCTTTAAGGTCTGCATCTCCTGCCCTCGCGGCTGCGCTTCTCTTTGGGGCAAGTACGCCACTTGCCAAGTTGCTGGTTGGTGAAGTTCCTCCTTTGATGCTGGCCGGTCTGCTCTATTTGGGCAGCGGTATTGGATTGGCAATCACCATGTTCGTACGTTGGGCCTTGATGCGTACCATTGACACGGGTATCGCGGTCCTTCACGTTCCAAAGTCGGAAAGAATGTGGCTACTGGGTGCAATCATTGCTGGTGGTGTACTTGGTCCGGCATTGCTGATGGCCGGACTTGCGAGTTCCGACGCAGCCGCCGCGTCCCTGCTTCTCAACGTAGAGGGCGTCCTCACTGCGGTGCTGGCTTGGGTGGTCTTTCGTGAAAACGCCGACAAAGGCGTTGTTGTAGGAATGATTGCCATCGTCTTGGGCGGCGTGATGCTTTCGTGGCAATCGGGAGAAGCAAGGATATCTACAGGGGCGCTGTTAATTGTTGCCGCCTGCGCTTGTTGGGCAGTCGATAACAACCTGACTCGCAATGTATCAACCAACGATGCAATGTTGATTGCTTGCTTGAAAGGTCTTGTTGCTGGAAGCTGCAATACGGCGCTTGCCTTCGCCTCAGGCAGTGATTTTCCGGGTTGGTCCACCATTGGTGCAGCGATGGCGGTTGGGTTTGGTGGGTACGGACTCAGTCTGGTTCTGTTTGTCCTGGCACTGCGTGGATTGGGTACTGCGCGGACTGGCGCCTACTTCTCAGTCGCGCCGCTTTTTGGTGTCGTGATATCACTCATGCTTTGGCCGGAAATGCCGGGCGTATTGTTCTGGTTGGCAGCGGCATTGATGGCCGTCGGGGTTTGGCTTCACGTAAGCGAACGGCACGAACACCCGCACGTACATGAGGGACTGACCCATGGACACCGTCATCGCCATGATGCACATCATCAACATGACCATGCTGAGGGATGGGATGCGCGTGAACCACACAGCCATATTCATACGCATGTTGGGTTGAAGCATAGTCACGCACATTACCCGGATGTGCATCATCGGCATATGCATCCGCACTAGAGCGGCAATCTTCGATATATTCTGCGACCACGCAAATCAAGCAAGGCAACCGATACGCTGCTTAGGCAACCTTGCAACAGCAGTACAAGAACTCCTGAGTTGATCCCATCGGTGTGTGATGTTTGGTCGTCTGGCTTTTCACCAGAACAAAGTCATTTCCAAACTCGCCGTGCAGTTGATCGTCACTGTATCGAACGACATCGAGGCCGCTACA
>CAJAVE010000152.1 GCA_903945325.1 uncultured beta proteobacterium
ACAACTGGCTGGTGCAGGAAGTGGCCCCCGCCTACGACGCTCTCAAAGCAGACCCAGGCCGCGCAGTCTCGGTTGAACAAGTGCGTGAGCGCTTGGCAGCCCAGCACAAGTTGATAACAAACGCAGTGTGATGAGGATGCTATCAAATGAATAGCGGCTTGCGCACATTCCACGGGGGCTAGAGGCCGATTTGGCCATGAAGATTCTCCTGTACGGCATCAACTTTGCCCCAGAGCTAACCGGCATCAGCAAATACACCGGCGAGCTGGCCGCGCGTGGGCACGAGGTGCGTGTGGTTACCGCGCCGCCGTATTACCCGGCTTGGGCAGTCAGCCCCGGTGCTGGACTCTGTACACTTTGCAAATTCTGTTGAGACATTTTTTTCAGGAGTGATGCACATGCAACTCACCCATGACGGTCAAGTCACCATTCCACCGGATATTCGAACGCTGGCCGGTTTTGAACCTGGGAGCGAGGTTGAGTTCAAGTTTGATGCGGGCCGAGTCTGGCTTTTGAAGGTGCCAACCCCTGCGGTAAGCAGGCGCGAGCAAGTGTTGTCCGCGATCGCCGCGGCCAAAGGATGCGCCACAGCCAACCGCAATTTGCGCACAGACGACATTTTGCAGATGACCCGCGAGGATTGAATGCTGCTCACCCGAGACGCCAGGCGATGCAGAACGTACTTTCCTGAAGTAAAGCTTGTTGCCCCGCAGTAATGCCTGGCCGATTGCAGGAGGTGCCCCAAGTCTCCAGTTTTGAACTCGGCATCACCCGAGTTGTGCCACAGCGTGCTGCCGGCCAGAGCGGCGACGCAGCCACCCATGCGGTGGACTGGCGGTTTGACATTCGCCTGTGGCATTGGCACGGGTATGGGGTGGTGGGTGGGCCGCAACCGTGGGCACGGCGGTGCTGCTGTTGATCAAGGTGTCGCTGGGGCGTTAGGGTTGGTAAATTTGCTATTTAATTTGTAGCTGCTTGCGCACATTCCACGGGGTCTGAGGGCATTTTTAACCTTGTGGGAAAAAATCAATAACCCAGACTTTAAAGGGGTCGAATTCGACTCCTTTAAGACCGAAGCGGGCTCGAACAGCTTCACACTGTCGCCGTCAAAACCCTCTTGGGTGCACCAGGGCTGAAGCGACTCAAATGAAGATCCGCCTGTACGGCATCAACTTCGCGCCCGAGCTAACCGGCATTGGTAAATACACCGGCGAGCTGGCTGCCTGGCTGGCCGCGCGCGGGCACCAGGTGCGTGTAGTCACTGCTCCGCCGTATTACCCGGCCTGGGCAGTCAGCCCTGGCTACAACGGCAGTGCCTACCGCACCGAGCAGTGGCAAGTGGTGACGGTGGTGCGCTGCCCGCTGTGGGTGCCGCGCCAGCCCGGTGGGGCCAAGCGCCTGCTGCATTTGGCCTCGTTCGCCCTCAGCTCGCTGCCAGTGCTGCTGGCCCAAGTGCTTTGGCGGCCCAAGCTGGTGTGGGTGGTAGAGCCCGCGCTGTTCTGCGCCCCCGCAGCCGTGGCCGTGGCCCGCCTGGCCGTCAACTGGGTCGACATGGCCCAGTTTGCGTTGCCCTCACCAAACGGCGTGGCCGCCTACCGCGCCGAGCTGAACATTCCCGCTGGTGCGGTGGTGGCGCTCTACAGCGGCAACATGGGCGGCAAGCAGGGCCTGGAGGTGCTGGCCGAGGCAGCAAAGTTGAGCGCAGCGGTGCCAAACGCCACCGAAGGCTTCTGGGAGGCGAAGCGTTCTGCGCAGGTCAAGGAGGAGCGCCCAAGGGGCGCGGGGGACACGTAGCAGAACGCTTCGCCTCCCAGGAGCCTGACCCCCAGCCCCGTTAGCCCACAAGTAGTGTTCGTTCTCTGTGGCAACGGCGCAGGCCGAGCCGACCTCGTAGCCCGATGCCAAGGCCTCACCAACGTCCGCTTCTTGGATCTGCAACCCGCCGAGCGCCTGCCCGACCTGCTGGCCACCGCCGACATTCACCTCCTGCCCCAACGCGCCGACGCCGCCGATTTGGTCATGCCCAGCAAACTCACCGGCATGCTGGCCAGCGCCCGCGCCGTGGTCGCCACCGCCCACACCGGCACCGAGCTGGCCAACGTGGTGCAAACCTGCGGCCTGGTAGTTCCCCCCGAAGACCCCGCAGCACTGGCCCAAGCCATCCACACCCTGGCCCTGGATGCCGCGCTGCGCGAGCGCCTGGGTGCGGCAGGCTTTGCCTACACCCAGGCGCACCTGGACCGGGAGGCAGTGTTGCAGCGGTTTGAGGCGGATGTGGAGCAGCTGATCTGCTCTATGCCGCCAATTTAGCGCTAGCAAGCCGATTAAGGCTTACGCCTTGCTCGGCAGCCATGATTGCCAGATTGCGATGAACCAACGGCGGTATGCGAACACGAAATTCACCGCTGTAGCTCTTTTCAGCCAGTGCCACCGGAATGGGCTCGCCACTCGCCTGCATTTCAGCCACCACATCGCCCACAACTTTCTGGATGCCTTTGAGCGCAGCCCCGGGCGTTTTCGCCAACCAGCTCAACGAAGCAAATTCGGTGCATAAGCCCACATGCTCGCCATCTTCTGGCGACCAGGTAACGCGGTAGGTGTAGTGTTGAATGTTCATCATTTGGTCTCCAACTTTTCAATGGCTTGCAGGACTTGCCTGACTTGATAGGGCTTTGCCGAAGTAAAACTCACACAGCTTCTTGAAATCATTGAAGCTGACGTTTCCCGGCTCCCGGCGCATCATCTCCAGGATTTTTTCGATTTGTGCCATAGATGGGAATGGTGCCACTAACGACACCACGTGTCAATTTGTCGCCTTGCTGGCTGCGCTGCTAGTGCTGCAGTTGGTGGGCACCCAAATGCCCGGTGCGTGGCGCGTGTGCCGCCGCTGGGGCAGTCGGTGGCGCGTGTGTTAGCCGGGGCCTTGGCCCTGGCCTTGTTAACGGAGGGTTTGCAGGAATCGGGGTCAGATTCCAACTAATTTGAGGCCACCGCTTCTTGATTGCTATCAAATGCGTAGCTGGTTGCGCAATGTGGGCGTGCTCTGCAGGCCGTTTTTCCTATGAAAATCACCCGAAAAACCGCCCTGGGGCTACTGGCCGTGCTGTTGGTGCTGCTGCTGTTCGGCACCCAAATGCCCGGTGCCTGGCGCGACGAGGCCGTGGCCGCCACGCGCATGCCATGGCAAATCACCAAAGTGGCCCACTTTGTGATCTTTGCCAGCATGGCCTGCGTAGCCCGGCTGCCGCCGCTGCGCTGGACACTGGTGTGGGTGGGTTGCGCAGCACTGGCGCTGGCCCTGCTGACTGAGGCGCTGCAACACTTTGCCGCCAATCGCGATCCGTCCTGGAAGGATGTGGCCATTGATTTGGCGGGGGCGCTGGTGGGGGTGGTGTTGGCGCGGGTGGCCACTTGCATTAATCGGCGTGCCTGGTGTCGCGTCTTCAGTTCACGGGGGAAAAGACAAATATGAAAAATAACGTGCAGGACGGCTGGGTTTTTGCCGGGCTACTGGTGCATGTGCCTTTCAATTGGCATTGGTTTGATGCTGGCCCGCCTGGATGACGCGCCGGTGGTGCACACCAACTGGAGGTCGCGCGTGGTGCAAGCCAGTGCCTTCATCCTGAGCCCCAAGATGCGCTTGCGCTTGCTGTTGGTGGTGATGGTGATAGCGCTGGTGCTGACACGCTCGCGCATGGGAAACGCGGCATTTTTCGCGGCCATGCTGATCGTAGGCTCAATTGCCATTGTCTTGGCCCGCAAGACGGCGCCCAAAACGATCGCGCTGATTGCCAGCCTGGTCATCATCGACGTGCTGGTGGTGGGCACCTGGATCGGCCTTGAAAAGGTGGTGGAGCGTATTCAAGACACTGAGATCACGGTTGCGGCGGGCGGCAAGTCGGAGTCGGTGGAGGCGCGCACGGAAGCGGCGCGCATGGCGCTGCCGATAGTGGGGGACTTTCCCTTGGTGGGCACGGGTGGTGGCAGCTTTTACAACCTGTTCCTGAGCTACAAGACGTCTCAATTTAGCTCGCTCTACTTTGACCACACACACAATGATTTTGTCGAGATTGCCAGCGACTATGGGCTGCTGGGTTTGGGCTTGTTGGGCGCGTTGGTGGCGTTGACGCTGTGGACCGTTTTGGCGGTGCTGGCGCGACGGCGCTCTCGCTTGCCCAGGGGCATGGCTTTTGGGGTGGCCATGAGCATCGTGGCGCTGTTGATACACAGCGCGGTCGATTTCAATCTTCAAATTCCGGCCAATGCCTTGACCATCGTGGTGATTTTGGCCATAGGCTGGGTAACGCACAGCTTGCCTTCGCCCGCTTCACGCCGTAAGGCCGTTTCAGGTAAGGGTTCTATCAACCCCGGTTAGGTGAGGCGCGCCGGCCAATGCGCCCGCTTTACGCTGCACTGTCTGTGGCTGTGGCTGTGGCGGTGGCGCTGTTTGCCACCCTGCCGCAACCGTGGGCGCGGCGGCGGTGCTGTTGATCAAGGTGTCGCTGGGGCATTAGGGTGCGGCAGTTTTATGAGACTTGCCTTGTTAAATTCAATTAACGTATATACAATAAATAATGGCTATGCCTCCCCAGTTCACATGGAATGACGATAAGCGGCTTAAGAATTTGTCTAAGCATCAGCTTGATTTCAGTGATGCGGGCATGGTGCTTGACAACCCTTTTCGGCTGGATGTAACCAGTGTGCGCAAGGGTGAAACGCGGGAGCAGTCGTTTGCGTTTGTGTTTGAACGGCTTGCCGTGCTGACGGTGGTGCATATGCCGGGTGTGCAGCCGCACATCATTAGTTTTCGCCCGGCGAGTCGGAATGAACGGGAGATTTACCATGAGTGGCTTGAAAATGACTTCGACGGATCGTGACGCGGTGTTGGCCGCTATCAAGGCTCCACCTGCTGGCGGCGATTTTGTATGGGACGATAAGGACGAAGATGATCGCCCGCTCACACGGGAGCAAATGCAGGCGGGCGTAGCGGCCTACCGCAAGCAGCGGGGCCGCCCGGTTGGCAGCGGCAAAAAGGAGCAAGTTGCCATTCGCATTGATCACGACGTGTTGACCGCATTTCGCAACGCAGGGCCGGGTTGGCAGACTCGCATGAACAATGCGCTCAAAGAATGGCTTCAGACCCATCAGGTGGTTTGAGTTGAGGGAATGCTATTAAATGCGTAGCTGTTTGCGCAATGTGGGCGGGCTCTGCAGGTCTTTTTGCCTATGAAAATCACCTGAAAAACAGCCCTGGGGCTGCTTGGCGTGCTGCTAGTGTTGCTGCTCTTCGGCACCCAAATGCTACCCGCTTTGCTCCTGGCCATCCACATCTTGGCCGCCAACCCGGCCTTGCGCCAACGCCTGTGCGCGACGGGTTTTGCTTGTGCTCAGGTCCATTCTCTACAGCGCGGTAGCGCAGCCTGTGGGTGGCACGCCAGGGCCTGGGCCAGAGCGGCGACGCAGCCACCCATGCTGTGGACTGGCGTTTTGACATTCGCCTGTGGCATTGGCACTGGTATGGGGTGGTGGGCCGCAACCGTGGGCACCGCGGTGCTGCTGTTGATCATGGTGTCGCTGGGGCATTAGGGTGGGTAAATGTGCTATTTAATTGGTAG
>CAJAVE010000153.1 GCA_903945325.1 uncultured beta proteobacterium
CGGCAGTCGGCCTCAATGCCAGCAGCTTCAATCCACTCAACACGCCTTTTCAGGCGGTGCTAACGGACAACTACGACAAGTTGCTGGAGAGTGTGGCGGTGGTACGAGACCCGACCAGCGGCTCCACGGTAGTCACGCCTGCCTACAGCGTCGGCGGCAACATCAGTGGCCTGGGCAACGCCACCGGCCTGACTTTGATCAACGGCACGGCTACTCTGCCTATTTCCGCCAGCTCCAGCACCTTCGTCTTTACGACCAAGCTGGCGCAAAACGCCAATTACAACGTCACGGTGGGCACGCAGCCCTCCGGCCTGACGTGCGCGGTCAACAACGGCAGCGGCACCATGGGGACCGCTACGGTCAACAACGTTGCTGTGGTCTGCAGCGCCATCACTTACACCTTGGGTGGCTCGGTGACTGGCTTGGGCAGTGCCACCGGCCTGCAACTGGCCAACGGCGTGCAGGTGTTGACCATCGCACCCAACCAGACGGTGTTTGCGTTCACCAATGGCGTAGCCCAGGGCACCAACTATGCGGTGGCGGTGCAAACCCAGCCACCTGGGCTGACTTGCAGCGTCTCGGGTGGCTCCGGCACCATGGGCAATGCGCCGATCACCAATGCGCAGGTCAATTGCAGCGTCAACAGCTATGCGCTTGGCGGCAGTATCAACGGACTCAGCGCCAACGGATTGGTGCTAGCCAGTGGCGGGCAAACGCTGACGGTGGCAGCAAACGCCACTACCTTTGCCTTCCCTACGCCGGTTGCATCCGGTTCCACTTATGCGGTCACGGTGCAGACGCAACCCACCAACATGACCTGTAACGTCAGCAACGGTACGGGCACGGTAACCAGTAGCGCTGTGACTTCGGTGGCCGTCAGTTGCACCATCAACAAGTTCTCGCTCGGCGGCGGGGTTACCGGACTGAGCACTTCCGGTCTGGTACTGGCCAGCAATGGCCAGACCCTGAGCGTGGCTTCGGGAAGCACCAGCTTTGTGTTCCCCGCACCGATTGCCTCGGGCACCAGCTACAACGTTTCAGTTCAAACGCAACCGGCCAACATGACCTGTAGTGTCAGCGGCGGCAGCGGCACCATTGTCAGCAATCCGGTTAGCAATGTTGGGGTCAACTGCAGTGTGAACAGCTACACGCTAGGCGGCACTATCAGCGGCTTGGGCGCCAACAATGTGGTACTGGCCAGCAATGGGCAGACGGCGGTGGGGGTGGCGTCTGCAAGCGGCTCCAACTTTGTGTTTGCGACCCCGATTGCTTCAGGCACCAACTACAACGTCTCGGTGCAGACGCAACCCGCCGGGCAGAATTGCACGGTGTCCAGTGGCGCAGGGGTTATGACCAGTGCCCCGGTAACATCGGTGCTGGTGAGCTGTACCAACATTCAATACACCGTTACCGCCACTGTCACCGGGGTCACCGGCACAGGCATGGTGCTGACCAACGGCACGCAAAATATTAGCGCCGTGGCAAATGTGGTGAACAACATCAATTTTGGCCCTTACCTGTCGGGTGCTGCCTACAACATCACGGTGCAAACGCAACCCGTTGGGCAGATTTGCACGGTTAGCAACGGGGTGGGGATCATTTCCAGCGTTTCCTTGAATAACGTCAGCGTGTCTTGCAGCAGCGCGGGGCCAACGGTGAGCACGCTGGCGGGCACGGGCAGCCTAGGCTTTGTCAATGGAATCGGCACAGGGGCCAGTTTCAAGAACCCGACGGGTGTCACCGTAGACAGCAATGGCAATGTGTTTGTGGCGGACACGGATAACAATTCAGTTCGCAAGATCACCCCTTCGGGCGTGGTCAGCACATTTGCGGGTACCGGTTCCCCAGGCTTTGTCAACGGCATCGGTACTGGGGCCAGTTTCAAACTAGGCTATCCGAGTGGTGTCGCAGTAGACAGCATCGGCAATGTGTTTGTGGCGGACTCTGTTAATTTCGTCATCCGCAAGATCACCCCTGCGGGCGTGGTCAGCACATTTGCGGGTACCGGTTCCCCAGGCTTTGTCAACGGCACCGGCACTGGGGCCAGCTTCAACCTTCCGAGTGGTGTCGCAGTAGACAGCAGCGGCAATGTGTTTGTGGCGGACACTTGGAATTACGCCATCCGCAAGATCACTCCTGCGGGCGTGGTCAGCACATTTGCGGGTACCGGTTCCCCAGGCTTTGTCAATGGCACCGGCACTGGGGCCAGCTTCGGTTCCCCGGAGAGTGTCGCCGTGGACAGCCTCGGCAATGTGTATGTGGGGGACATTTTGAATTACGCCATCCGCAAAATCACCCCTGCGGGCGTGGTCAGTACCTTTGCGGGCAATGGCTTAGTAGGATTTGTCAACGGCACCGGTACTGGGGCCAGCTTTAACTTGGGGCTTGGTGTCGCCGTAGACATCAGCGGCAATGTGTTTGTGGCGGACTCTGGCAATAACACCATCCGCAAGATCACCCCTGCGGGCGTGGTCAGTACCTTTGCGGGCAATGGCTTATCAGGCTTTGTCAACGGCACCGGCACTGGGGCCAACTTCCGCCTTCCGATTGGTGTCACCGTAGACAGCAGCGGCAATGTGTTTGTGGCGGACCAAAGCAATAACGCCATCCGCAAGATCACACCCTAGTCGATCGCATCGGCCCCGCCGGTCTTCTGACACTCTCGCTTGGCGGCCTTGCTAACAAAGCCCTAAACCGGGCGTTAGCTGCCGTGAAGTGAGTGATCGGTGGTTGACCTACTGAATCAAGGAGTTGATTTCAGTGCGCTATCAATTGAGTAGCTGGGTGCGCATGCATTTCTTGCGCCACAGTCGATTTCTGTCCTCAAAATATTTCTAGGTAGTCACTGCGGCAAATATGCACGCCACGCAGTGGACGGGCTGCACTTTTCACCACATGGCGTAGCAGTGGCCCCTCAAAATCAACCGTTCCTCGCACCACCGTGCAGTCTGTCGCAAGCCGCTGGTAGTCAAAGGGCCACGGTCTTACAGTTCGCTCATCGGGTCTACAAGACCAGCCAACCGGAGTACCACAATGTCATTCGCTACCAGCCACCGCTTCAGCCTCGCTTCTTTCGCCATTGCAGCCACCGTGACCGTCGTGCTCAACGGCACCATGCTCATGGGCTTCAACCAGCTCGCCGTGAATGGTGCGCACAGTCAGTCTGAGGCTAGTCGTCTGGCCAAGACACCCGCCACGCCATCGGTTGAACTCCAGCGTGTGGTGGTGACCGCACGCCAGGCCTAAGCCGGATTTCCACCATGGCAGTTTCATCCAAAACTATGGTGGCATTGGTGCTGGTCGCTTTTGCCAGCACTTTTGCCCTGTCGTCCCACGCATGGGAGTGGCCCTTCAGCAACCGCATCACAGGGTCGGGCCAGGTCACCAAAGTGCAGCGGGCTGTGCAGGGCTTCAAAGGCATTGATCTGGAAGTGCCCGCTGAGGTGGAAGTTGTACAGGGCGATCTGGAAGGGGTGACCATCGAGACCGACGACAACATCACCCCGCTAATCGAAACCGTGGTGGAAAAAGACCAGCTCAAGATTCGCCTGGCTCAGCGCAGCAGCGGTATCAAGCCCAGCAGCCTGAAGATCACGGTGCGCGCGCGCGCCCTGGAGAGCATGGCCATTTCGGGCGCAGGCAGTTTCCAGGCAGAAAGGCTCACTGGCGCCGCGCTGGCTACGCGCATTTCGGGCTCGGGCGACATTCGCATCCGTGCCCTGGATGTGGACACTTTGACACTTGCCATTTCGGGCAACGGCGATTTCACCGCTGCAGGTCGCGCGGACGCTGTGCGTATCGGCATCTCCGGAGCGGGTGATGTGAAGGCGGCGGGTTTGGCCGCTAAAAATGCCAAGTTGAGTATTTCTGGTTCGGGTGACGCAAAGCTGTGGGCGACCGAGTCGCTCGCCATCAGTATTTCCGGCACGGGCGACGTGGGTTACTACGGCGACGCAGCGCTCACGCAGTCGGTATCGGGCGTCGGGCGTATTAAGAAACTGGGTACCAAGCCATGAAGAACTTCCTGAAAGAAAACCGCGGGTTCATCGTCTTTCTGATCGGATTCGGTTTCTTCCGGCTGGCCGTTGCCGACTGGAACCCCATCCCCTCCGGCTCCATGCGCCCCACTTTGCTGGAGGGCGACGTGGTTCTGGTGAACCGCCTGGCCTACGACTTCAAGCTGCCGCTGAGCGACACATCGCTGGTGCAGACGGGCAACCCGCAGCGCGGTGATGTGATCACCTTCACCTCACCCAAGGATGGCACCCGCATGATCAAACGCCTGGTGGCGCTGCCGGGTGATGTGGTTGAAATGCGTGAAGAGGTGCTGTCGATCAACGGAGCCCGGGCCGAGTATGCGGGTCCCGCCCATGCGATGGAGCCGCTGGACGGTGGGGCCACCACTTCCGCGCTGCTCACGGTTGAGCGCATTGGTGGCAGCGAGCGATCGGTGCAGTTTCTGCCCGAGGTTGCCGCCAGGCGCAACTTTGGCCCGCTGACTGTGCCCAAAGGCCAGTATTTCTTTCTGGGCGACAACCGCGACAACAGTGCCGATTCACGCTACATCGGCCTGGTGCCGCGTCACTTGCTGATTGGCAAGGCGCACCATGTGGTTGTCTCGGCTGACATCAAGGGCAACTGGTTGCCCCGCCTGGACCGCATAGCGCAGCCGATTTTGTAGGCGGCTGCGCTTACATCGCGGGGCGAAACTGGCTCAGAAAACCCTGCAGGCTGGTCTGCTGCGCATCGCGGTAGTTGGCGCACAGTCGCACGCCTTCAAGGGACTGCTCCAGTGTCTTGGCCATGCCATCAAAGCGCGGCAGAAGCGGCGTGAAGAAGGCCTCGATTTGCTCCGCCTGCCGCTGGCTGCAGGCAGCTGCAAACATCTGAGGAAAGCGAGCGGGTGCGTCTTTGGCCACCTTTACCGCAATGGCCTCAAAGTTGATGGTGACGAACAGGAACAGTTCGTCACGTGCCACATCCGGTCGGTCACGCCCGCGCCCTCTTGCCATCACCTCACGGATGTCGTGCGCAGGTGACAGCCACAGTTGTCGGGCAGCTTGCCCCAGCTCGGGTTTGCGAAAGTTGCCCAGAGCGGCGTAGATGTCGGCGCGCTCACGGCGGTCCGGGTTGCCAGCAACGGCGCCCAGCAGTGCGTCAAAAAACGCGCGGTCACCGGTTAGCGCCGCGGTGCGCAACACCAGCCCTCGGCCATTGGCGGGAAGGCTCTTGCGATCAGACAACCATTTTTGCGCAAGCTCGCTGGCTGCGGTTTGCAGCGTTGCGTCCTGGCCCATATCGGCAAAGCGCCCAACCCAGCTTGCCCGCATCAGCCGCTCATCGGGTGAGTCGCCCGGTTTGTCCAGCAAGCCCAAACTACGGCCCCGCTCACCAAAGGCGCGTTGCCACAGTGCGGCGTACGCAGAGCGGTCAGCTGGATCGACGAGGGTGTCCATCCGGGCTATCAGATTCAGTGCCGCATCGGCCACTTCACGTTTGGGGTGCGCCGCAAAGTGTGTGGCCAGCCCCAGCGCCTCGGCAACGGGCAAGTCGCCAGACTCGGTCTGGGCCTGGGCATCGTTCAGGCTGGCCAGCAGTTCGGACAGGCTCAAATCAGCTGCCATCATCATGTTGCGCAAGGCGTCAGGCGCATACACCGCGCGGTAGTAGCCGGAGCCACTGGCGTTGGCCAGCACCCAGGGGGGGCAGCTTGCGTCCGGAAGTTCCAACTGGGCGACTTTGGTTTTGAGCAAAATCTGCGATGTGCCGCCTGGCGTGCGCACAGTCACCGGCACGGCCCACAGGGGCGTGTTCTTGGCATCGACACCCTTGGGCAGGAAACGCGACTGGGTCAGTGTCAATATGGGCTTGGAACTGCAGTCCAGCGCCACCACCACACGCGGAATGCCGGGTTGGTGGGTGAAGGTGTGGAAGGCGCCAGCCACTTCGGTATTGCCCTCGGTGAGCGCTGCGACGAAGTCTTCACCGGTGGCGTTGCCCCATGCATGTTTGGCCATGTAGCGGCGTACACCTGCCTGGAAGCGGTCCGCGCCCAACCACGTTTCGAACATGGCGAGTGTGACCTGCCCTTTGCCATACACGATGGCCGCGTTCTGTCCTCCCAACGGGTCACTTTGTGAGAAGCTGTTGGTGACGGGTTGGTAGATTTGTGAAGTGGACAGCAATCGGTCGGTCTGCATAGCCCAGGCGCGCGCGCCCTGTGTGCCGCTTTCACCGTGGAACTCGGCAGGCATCTGTCTGGTGATTTTTTCCGCCATCCAGGAGGCAAACGATTCGTTCAGCCACAGGTCGTCCCACCAGCCCATGGTGACCAGGTTGCCAAACCACATATGCGCCAGTTCGTGCGCTTGGGTGCTGACAAAACCGCGCTTGAAACCAATGGATTCTTCACCCGGTTTGGCCAGCAAGCTCAGCGATGAAAAGGTGACCAGGCCTGGGTTCTCCATGGCACCAAAAGTCAGGGTCATGGGAAGCGCCATGACGTCGAGTTTTTCGTAAGGGTAGGGACTGCCAAAGTAGGCTTCAAGCCGGGCCAGAATGTCAGGAGTCATGCTGGCAGCAAAGGTGGCTTCCTTGGCACGACCGCGCGGTGTGATGAAGCGCACGGGGGTCTTGCCTGCCCTGCCGCCATCCAGAATGTCGAACGGCCCCACGCCAAATGCCAGCAAGTAGCTGGGCATGGGCTTGCTGGGTTGGAACTCAACCCGCTTCTGGCCGTTTTCAAGCGTCACCTCGCGGGCCATTGGCGTGCTGGCAACTGCTGTCATTCCTTGTGGAATGGTCAGCGACAGTGTCCATGGTACTTTCCAGCCTGGCTCGTCAAAACCCGGAAAAGCGCGGCGCGCGCTGATGGATTCAAACTGGGTAAAGGCGTACCATTCGCCGCCTTCCTTTTGCCGGAACAGACCCTGGCTGTCTTTGTCCTCCACGCGCCCGGTGAACACGATTGTGAGTTGGCCTTTGCCAGCCGGAAAAGGGGCGTCAAAGTCCAGGTCCATCAAATCGGAATTGCGCGTGCGTGCCCTGGCGGGAAATGACTTGCTACCCATTTCCAGCACGGCGGATGACACACTGATTTCTGCAGCGTTGAGCCGGATCACCTTGCCTGGCTGGGTGATGTTGACAGCAATGGTGACGGTGCCACTGTGTTGGGGTTGGTTGGGGTCTACGGTCAGCGACAGCTGATAAGCCGTCGGGGTGACTCCCGCAGGTAAGCGGACCGGCAAAGTGTCATCAGCGGCAAGGGCCTGCAATGACAGCAGGCAAGCAAATACTAATCCAGCAAACTGTTTCATCCAGCAAGTCTTTCAGGGGGAGAGTGTTGGCCCCGACGGCCTTTATACCTTGGGTCCGACGGTTGCTTTGCGTTCCCGGTCTTTGCGACGGGCGTCCAGGTGCCATGCCAGGAATGGCAGTATCACGATAGATCCCGGCAACGCCCAGATGATCAGGTAGGGGTAGACGGCGGATGCTGCGCGCAGCATGTGCTGCAGTTCCAGACGCTCCTGGGCGGTCCACTTGCTGCCGTTGCGTGGCTTCATCAGCAAGGGAATGGCGCCCTTGATTTTTCCCAGCTCGGCGCGCATTCGGTTCTTTTCCCGGCTGTTGCTGGCCAGAAAGGACGAAAACCATTTTGGCGCCCGTTTCATGCGGGACTGGTACGACACCGTTTTATCGGGGTCAAAATCGGGTGAGGGCATGCGCGGATTATCCGGCAAGCCCAAACCATTGCTTCAAGCGAGCCCAACTGCGCCAGGCGGAGTATCCCCAGCGCGCAACATTCAGTACCGAGCGCGGCCGCCACACCAGCAGAGCGACCACGGCTGCGGTCACGATGGTGGGGTGTGTGACCAGCCATGCCCGCGCAAGGCGCAGCTGCTCGTGCGTGCGGTCAACCGTTTGCAGGGCACTGCTCAGCGGTTCCACCTCACGGGCCAATTGACCGCGCTGGACGCTGATGCGCTCACGCAGTCGCCCGCGCTGAACATAGAGCTCAATCTGGCGCGCGTCCATGGCGTGTTGCGGCTTTGAGTTGTCGCAGGTCTTCCTGCAATTCCTCCAGACTCGCGTTAAAAAGAGGTTCGGTTTTCTCGCGGTCCCGGCGCAAGGCGAAGTAGAAATACAGAGCCAACGCCCAGATCAGTCCACCAGCCAGTCCCAGCACCACCAGGCGCTGCTCCCAGAAGTGCAGGGTTAGCGCGACGATGGTCAATACGACGCCCAGTCCGATGCAGAACATCATGGCCAGCGCGTGCATCAGCTGTTGCATGGCACTCTGGCGCCCTGCCTCCAACTCGTTTCCAAGCAGCTCCAGACGCGTTTTCCCAACGGCCAGAAGCGTGACCGCTTTGGCCTTGGCAGCGCTCCACGCGCCTGACCCGACTTGGGGTTGGCTCACGGTTGGCAATCGAACGGATTAGCGACGGCCCAGCACCAAGCCGAGCAGGAAGCCGATGCCTGCACCAATGCCCACTGCCTGCCATGGGTTCTCATGTACGTAGTCGTCCGTTGCGCGCGCTGCAGCGCGGGTCTTTTCAATGAGCACTTCTTCCGCGGCGTCCAGACGGATTCGTGCATCGAGCAGGCGCTCCTTGATGCGTGAACGCAGGCTGGCGATTTTTTCACCGGTCTGGTCGGCGGTGGCCAGCAATATTTCCTCGGCATCGGCAATGACGGCGCGGATATCGGTTACCAGTTTTTCCTGGGAACTGACTTGGGTTGTTGAGGATTCGGACATAGTGTTCACCTTTCAAAAAATCAGATCGTGTCAAAGCGTAGCAGATTCACCGCCCAGGCAACGTGCCTTGGCACACATTCCCTGCATGCAATTGCCAGCTTCGCGTGTTGCCTGCGCAATCCTTGATCTTGGTCACGATCAATGTCTGGGGTAAAGTTATTGTCGGAATACGCGGGGCGCAGCGCAAAAACTACTATACCGGAGACCGCCATGAAGCACGCTAGTCTGCAAATTATTCGGGACGAACACGCGTCACTAGGTGCCATGTTGCGTTCCATGCGTGCATTGGTGGCGCGGGGACCGGCCGATAGCCCTCAGCAGTTTTTTGATGTCTTGCGGGCCATGCTGTTCTATATCGACGAGTTCCCTGAACGTTTGCATCACACCAAGGAGTCGGAGTTGCTGTTTCCACGGGTAGCGAAGGCGGCGCCTGAACTGCGTGAACTGATTGAGCGGCTGGATCTCGACCACCAACATGGTGAAATGGTGGTGCGTGAACTACAGCACCTACTGTTGGCCTGGGAACTGCTAGGCGATTCACGGATGCAGGCGTTTGTGGATAGCGCTCGACGTTACCTGGACTTTTACCTGGAGCACATGCGGTTGGAGGAGACTGTCATCCTGCCCGAAGCAGAGAAGCGGCTAACCGAGGCGGATTGGCGGGAACTGGACGCTGCTTTCAAGTTGAACATGGACCCACTGGGTGGAAAATTTACGTCAAACCCTTCGTATGACCGTCTGTTCACCCGCATCGTATTGAACACCCGTTCTCCAGGCCCTTAATTTTTGCGCTTGACGATGGCGTTGCGCTTGGCGTCTTCAGGGCGGGCAAAGGTGACCGAACCGTTTGAGATTTTGCCCATAACCAGCATGTTTTGCGAAATGGCGTCCTTGTCGTTCAGACTGAACGGGTGCTCGTAAGTCGCTACTACTCCGTAGTAAACGCGTGAAATGTTTTCCAGTGCTACCTTGAGTTTGGTCCCAGTCAGGTTGCCATCGCGAATGCCAAACAGCGAGTAGGTGAGTAGGTAAGTCGCATCGTATGCCTGGGCCGCCGCCATGGGAACCGCCATGGGTTTGTTGAATTTGCGTTTGTAGGCGCTTAGAAATGAGGCGCGTCGCTCGTTATTGGGCTCAGCGATGAACGACTGCGCCATCATTGCGCCTTCGGCTGCATCTTTGGCACCGTTGAGGAAAAACGGGAACGACAAGGTCCACGCGCCAACTTGCGGAACGTTCCACTTCAAATCTTTGCGGCCATTGGCAATCACGGCGTTTTCGGTGCCAACGGTGTAGCTGAAGACCACATCGGCTCCGGCTTCCCGGGCGGCCCTGAGTTCTTCGCGCAAATCCTTCACGCCCAGCGCAAAGCGTGCCACGTGTACGGCCTTGAGATTTTTGGCGGCCAATGCAGATTCCACATCTTTCAGACCCGCATCGCCGTATCCGGTTGTGTCGGCAAAGATGGCCACCTTGGCCCAACCGCGTCGCAGGATGTCTTCAACCACAAACGGAGCCTGAATGGCATCGCGCGGAGATGTGCGGAAAATGTAGCTCTCAGGTGCGGGGTATTTGGTCGTCAATGGAGTGCCTGTGGCGCAGGGAATGATCAGAGGCAGCTTGGCGGTTTGGAAAACATCGAGTGACTTCTGCGCCACGCCGGTGTTGCAAAACCCCAGCGTGGCGGTGACACCTTGTGCCACCAATTCCTGTGAGCCTTTGAGGCCCACGTCCGGGTTGCCCTGGTCGTCTTTGATGATTAGTTCAATATGGCGCCCCAAGTAACCGCCGACCGTGTTGATTTCTTCGGTGGCCAACTGCACGCCTTGCAGCATGAGGATGCCAAAGTCAGACGATGGCCCGGTGAACGGCCCAATCACACCGATTTTGAGTGGTGGACTCGATTGGGCCTGCGCTGCAATTGCCGCACACACTGCTGCCATGCACATGAGTCGTGCTACCCAGCGTGTGGTTATGCGCATCGCTTGTCTCCGGAAAATTTGTGTTCGTCGAGTCTAGCCCCATCGTCTGGAAATACCTGGTTTATTGGGCTTTATTTCCGCGCTGATTGATTTCTCAACGACCCATACTTGGTGAACTCACTGTCTGATCGGGGTTGTTCCATGCAAATTGACCGCTCTACCTACCTGCAAATCCCACGCCACCACATGCCTGGTGCCTCTGAAAACGAGTCGCTTGGAGTGCCACCACGTGCTGGTTTGACCAATTCTCAGAGCCAGTTTCTGATACCAGCACCAGAGGGCAAACAGCTGTTTGCCGACGGCGTGGTCCTAAAGATTCAATTTCCCGACGGCGGCTCCACACAGGCCACCCGTGCCGCTGGGCCGGTCTATACCGATGGTCGCAAGTCGGCAGCTACGGATGGTGACCAAGCCGACGGAATGACACAGACGGCCGACCATCAGCGTGCGGTGGACCGCAATGCTGGCATCTTCACCCAAATCACTCTCAACAAAGACGGTGTACTGGTGGCCAAGCCTCAGCCAGCGGGCGAAGCCAAGCAACCTGATTTTGTAGCATTGGCTGTTTCGGCCATGCGTGAATTCAGCGACGAAGCCGATCGCCAAAAGGCGCAGTCTTTCGACTTCAACCCGCCAGCTGCAGAAATGCCCTGGGGCAAACTCAAGAGCCTGCAGCAACTCGCCGCCAAATTCAACATGTTTACCTGATTACTGCTTGACCGCTTCCACCTGAATCACCAGGCGAACGTTCTTGGGAAAGCCCCAATCCACACCGTAGTTCATGCCAAAGGCCGTGCGGTCAATGGTGGTTTCGAAGTCGCCGCCGCACACTTCACGCTTGAGCATGGGACTCTGGTAGCAGGCAAACTGGTTCGCCTTCAGCGAGACGGGCTGAGTCTTGCCCAATAACGTCAAGTTGCCCGAAACCTCAGCCACCTTGTCGCCATTGAAGACGAATTTGTCTGACACAAACTTGATGGAGGGGAACTTGGCTGCATCGAACAGATCGGCGCTTTGCAGGTGCTTGTCAAAGGCGGCAGTGCCGGTGTTGATGGAGGTGGTGTCGATGCTGATCTCGACCTTGCCAGTCTTGCCGGCACGGTCGAATTGAATGGCGCCTTCTTTTTTGTCGAAGCGGCCGCGATTGACGGATGCACCGAAGTGTCCTATTTCAAAGGTCACGAAAGTGTGTGTCGGGTCGATACCGTAGGACGCGGATTCGGCCTGGGCCATACCAGAAACCGAAGTGGCGACAACGGCCAGACTGAGAAGGGATTTGCGCATAGTGAATTGCTCCATTTAAAAATTACAGGGTGGGTGAAAAGAGGAATCAGAATTTGCCAACACCAGACAGGGCCAGCTTGAACTTGACCTGTACGTCATCGGCCACCATGCTGGTATCGGCCCATTCGTTCTCGCCGATCTTGTAGGCAAGGCGCTTGATCGTGAATGCGCCACTTGCGGTGGTGGTTGTTGCGGTCTGCACCAGCGTGACGGGTATGACGGCGTCCTGGATGTTGCCCTTGATGGTGAGCTTGCCCACGACTTCGAACTTGCCACCTCCCAGGCCTTTGATGCTGGCGGACTGGAACGAAGCCTGGGAGAATCTGGCCGTGTTGAACCACGGCGCCTTGGGCAACTCGGCGTCAGGCTCGGGGGCGCCCAGCGTAACGCTGGCGATGTCAATGCTGAAGGCGATCTTGCCGGTCTGGGGCTTGGCCGGGTCGAAGGCGATTTGCGCGTCAAACTTCTTGAAACGGCCTTCAACCGGCACGCCCATCTGCTTGCTGACAAAAGTGATCTCGCTTTGTGCTGTCAGCAATTTCTGGTCAGCTTGTACGGCGGGTGCGCCCAGCGTGGTGAGCAAAGCCAGCGCTGTGGCACGCGCGGTGGTTGTAAGAATGGTCATGGTGATTGGATCCAGTTGTGGTTCGGCTGCGTGTTGCGGGTCTGTTCAAGAAACACCGGGTCGCATGCGGTCCAGCAGACCGTCTTTGTCAATGAAATGGTGCTTGACTGCGGCCGCCACATGCAACACCACCAGCGCTGCCAGAGCGTTGGCTGAAAACTCATGCCAAGGCTTGATCAATTCGGCCATTGGTTTGCTTGCGCTAACAAAATCGGGCAATGGCAGCACGCCAAACAGCACAATGGGAAAGCCTGCCGCCGAGCTGTAGGCCCAGCCGACCAGTGGCGCGATGAAACAGAGTGCATACATCACGCCGTGGGTGGCGTGGTAGGCCTGCATCTGCCATCCTGGCATGGCCAAGGTGACCGCCTGCGGCAGTGCCGGGGGCCGGTGGGTGAGCCGCCAGGCCAGACGCACTGCGGACAGGAGCAGGATCGTGACACCCGCCCATTTGTGCCAGTTGTAAAGCTTGAGCCGCTGTGGCGAAAACGGCAGATCGGCCATGTAGTGGCCCAAAATAAACAGGGTAACCAGCGCGATGGCCAGTATCCAGTGCAGCGCGATGGCGAAGCCATGGTAGCGGCGGGAGTGGGAGTCAGTGATCATGCAGACAGCTTGTAAAAATTAACCTGTCAAGTAGCAAATGGCTTGACATAGGAATAAGTTTATGGGCCGTCGAGCTTGAAAAAATTCAAATTACTTGTCGCAATGATTCAAAAAAATTGAATAAATAATCCATGCATAGTCAATAATTCTGACTTCTACCAGTTTGCCTCACGCTCTGGCGATGCGCTGATTTTGTGGATGGAAAGGTCGGCACCGTCGTACTCCTCCTCTTGGCTCAAACGCAACCCGGTCGTCGCCTTGAGTACGCCGTAGACTAGCAGGCCACCCATAACGGCCCACGCCACGCCCATGGCGGTGCCGATTAGCTGGGCACCGAAGGACACGCCGCCAAGTCCGCCCAATGCCTTACTGCCAAAAATGCCAGCGGCCACACCGCCCAGCGTGCCGCACAGGCCGTGCAACGGCCACACGCCCAGCACATCGTCGATCTTCCATTTGTTTTGGGTCAGCGTGAACATCACCACAAAAACAGTGCCTGCGGCAGCGCCCACGACCAGCGCGCCCAGTGGGTGCATCAGGTCTGAGCCTGCGCAAACGGCCACCAGACCGGCCAGAGGACCGTTGTGCACAAAGCCAGGGTCGTTCTTGCCGGCCACCAGCGCGGCCAGCGTGCCGCCGACCATGGCCATCAGGGAGTTGACCGCCACCAGTCCCGAAATCTTGTCCAGCGTCTGCGCGCTCATAACGTTGAAGCCAAACCAGCCTACGGTCAATATCCATGCACCTAGCGCCAAAAAGGGAATACTTGACGGAGGATGTGCAGAGATGGCGCCATCTTTGCGATAGCGGTTGCTGCGCGCCCCGAGCAGGATTACGGCTGGCAAGGCAATCCACCCGCCCACCGCGTGCACCACGACGCTGCCCGCAAAGTCGTGGAACTCTTCGCCAGTCAGGGCCTTGATCCAGGCTTGTACGCCAAAGTGCTGGTTCCAGACAATACCCTCAAAAAAGGGGTAAATAAAGCCCACAATGACCGCTGTTGCAATCAATTGCGGCCAAAAACGTGCGCGTTCAGCAATGCCGCCTGAGATGATGGCAGGGATTGCGGCGGCGAAGGTCAACAGGAAGAAGAACTTCACCAGCTCATAGCCATTCCTGGCGGCCAACACCTCGGCGCCAACAAAGAAGCTGGTGCCGTAGGCTACGCCGTAGCCGACCATGAAATACACCACGGTGGAGACAGAGAAGTCGACCAGAATTTTGACCAGGGCATTGACCTGGTTCTTGCGGCGTACCGTGCCAAGCTCCAGAAACGCGAAACCGGCATGCATGGCGAGCACCATGATGCCGCCCAGGAGTATGAACAGAGCATCAGCGCCCTGTTTGAGTGCTTCCATGTGAACCTCTTTGTATGAAATGCTGTTTGTTGGTGCAATATCTTTGGATTTTCCAAGTCCGCACCAAATGCAAGCAAGAAATGCGCCAGAATGGCGCTCAGCGATCTTGAGGCTACGGACGCTACAATGTAGGCTGTCATTGGGGAGTAGCCGCCCTTCTTCATTGAGAGGGGCTTGCGTCAACAGACTTGTCGGGTCACACCAGTGGCTGGCATGGCGTAAGCGACATTCACATACGTGGATCCTGGCGAGACCTTTGACTGCATGCCTCCGTTTTTGGCCGGGGATGTTGTGCAGTCATGGGTTGTTCCGGCCGGAGTTCATCATGGAAGCATTTCTCATATCTACCGGTATCGTTGCCCTCGCGGAGATGGGCGACAAGACGCAACTGCTTGCCCTCATTCTCGCAGCGCGCTTTCGCAAACCCTGGCCCATCGTCTGGGGTATTTTTGTGGCCACTATCGCCAATCACGCCCTTGCCGGAGCCGCCGGTGCCTGGGTCACCACCGTGCTTGGGCCCGATGTGCTGCGCTGGGTGCTGGGCGCATCTTTTATAGCCATGGCGGTATGGATGCTGATTCCGGACAGCGTGGACGATGAAGAAGCAAGTGGCACCCCTCGTTTTGGCGTGTTCGGAACCACACTGGTCGCTTTCTTCCTGGCAGAAATGGGAGACAAGACGCAAATCGCCACAGTCATGCTGGCCGCACAATACCAGGCTTGGGGTTGGGTGGTGGCGGGCACGACGCTGGGCATGATGCTGGCCAATGCGCCAGTGGTCTGGTTGGGAGACAAAATCACCAAATTGGTGCCACTGCGGGTCGTGCACATTGTTTCAGCTCTGATTTTTCTGGGCTTGGGGCTGTTTGCGTTGCTTGCATAAACATGCTGTACTTTGTCAGAAACGTTTGCTGGATTTATACTGTGACAAGCGCCGATTTGATTCCCACGATTGCGGGCGCCGAAGCCCTGGAGCTTCGAAATACAGCTAAAGACGGCCAAGGCGATCCCTACCAGGTAACCCGGCTCCGCATTTAGCGTTCCGGTTTTTTTGGACATTTGGCTTGGAGATGCCTTTGATCGCGACACCCCAGTCCCAGCACTTTGCTGACGCCTTGCCACTGCAAAGTGGAGCGTCGCTGCGCGACTATTCACTGAGCTTTGAGACCTACGGCACGCTCAATGCAGAGCGAAGCAATGCGGTGTTGATCTGCCACGCACTGAACGCCTCGCACCATGTGGCCGGTGTTTATGAAGGGCAAGCCAACTCCGAAGGCTGGTGGGACAACATGATCGGCCCGGGCAAGCCTGTGGACACGAATCGTTTCTTCGTCATCGGCATCAACAATTTGGGTTCCTGCTTTGGCTCCACCGGCCCTATGCACGCCAACCCGGATACGCCGGGTCGGGTGTATGGAGCAGACTTTCCGGTCGTCACCGTCGAAGACTGGGTCAATGCCCAGGCCCGGCTGCTGGATGTTCTGGGCATTCAAACACTGGCCGCAGTGATGGGCGGCTCGCTGGGCGGCATGCAGGCACTGAGCTGGACGCTGCAATACCCTGACCGCGTGAACCACGCCGTGGTGGTAGCCAGTGCGCCCAACCTCACAGCCGAGAACATCGCCTTCAACGAAGTCGCCCGCCGAGCCATCGTCACCGACCCCGATTTTCATGGTGGTCATTTCTACGAACATGGCACCGTGCCCAAGCGCGGCCTGCGTATCGCCCGCATGATCGGCCACATCACCTACCTTAGCGATGATGTGATGAACGAGAAGTTCGGACGCCAGTTGCGCGAAGCCGTGCTCGGCAGTGCCGACGGCTACAAATACAGCACCCAGGACGTTGAGTTCCAGATAGAGAGCTACCTGCGCTACCAGGGCGACAAGTTCGCCGAGTACTTTGACGCCAACACGTATCTGCTGATCACCCGCGCCCTGGATTACTTCGACCCGGCCCGCGCATTTGGCGGCGATTTGAGCCGGTCCCTGCAGCGCGCTACCTGCAAATTCTTGCTGGTCAGTTTCACCACCGATTGGCGCTTCAGCCCCAAGCGCAGCCGCGAAATAGTCAAGGCCCTGCTGGACAACCAGCATGACGTGAGCTACGCCGAGATAGACGCACCGCATGGGCACGATGCATTTTTGCTGGATGACCCCCGTTATATGGGCGTGGTGCGCTCTTATTTCGATAGCATTGTGAAAGGAGTCGCAGCATGACTGACATTCATACCATGCATGCGCTGGCCCAACTCGTGCCGCCAGGTTCGCGCGTCTTGGACTTGGGTTGTGGTGATGGCGCCATGCTGTCCCATTTGCAAAAGAACCGTGGTTGCACCGGCTATGGCGTGGAGATTGACGATGCCAATGTGCTGGCATGCGTGAAACGCGGTGTCAACGTCATACAGTTCAATCTGGACGAGGGGCTGGCCCTGTTTGGCGATGCGTCCTTTGACGTGGTGCTGCAGATCGACACACTGCAACACCTGCGTAACGCCGAAGTCATGCTGCGCGAGACCGTGCGCGTGGGCCGCGTGGGCATCATCGCTTTCCCCAACTTTGCCCATTGGCCCAATCGCCTGAGCGTGCTGAAGGGCCGCATGCCGGTGACCAAGCGCCTGCCCTACCAGTGGTACGACACACCCAACATCCGCGTCGGCACCCACGCCGACCTGGCCCAACTTGCGCAGTGCAACGGTTTGCAGGTGCAGGATAGCTTTGGTCTGCAGGATGGCCACACCGTGCGCTTCCTGCCCAATTTGCGCGCGGGAACCTCGGTTTACAGACTCACGCTGCAGCGCCCGTAGCCATTCCGCACATCACCAGCGCGCTTGCCCTCAGCGTTGGCCAAAGGTGAGTGGCGGCACTGTCTTCAAAAAGGTATACAAAGCTTGGGCGTCGGTATCGTTGAGTTCGCGTAGCGATTCAAATGGCATGACCTTGATAGAAGAACCATCCGGACGTGTTCCTGAGCGCAGCATCGCGACAAAAGTGTCCGCATCTGTATAACGAGCCATCGCACTGCCCGCTCCACTGGTCAGGTTTGCTGCCGCCGGCCAGTCGGGAGGGCCGCCTGGTATGTTTCCACCCGACAGCCCGGGTCCATGACACCCGATGCACATATTCGCCACATAAGCGCCGTGCTGAACATTGACCGCAGCAGCGACCGGTTGCGCTGTGGGCAAACTGTGGTCAATTTTTTCCGAAGAATCGCGAATGGCCCCCAACCCGTACAAAACCTTGACCGGCAGCGGCAGTTCCAAAATGGCCTCCCCGCCCTTGCGCGCAGCCAGTGTTCGCACGTATCCGACTACGGCGGCCACATCCCCATCGGTGAATCGGTTGTAGTCCTCGCTGGGCATGATGAACGCTGCGCGGCCGTCAGCTTTAACACCATGGCGGATGATGCGCACCCAGTCTTGCTCCGTGTATTGACCAACTGGCCCACCTACAGTGATATTGGGGCCGATGATGCGCATGCCCTTGCCGTCGTTGATGAACTCGCGCCCGCCGCCGTCCTGTCCGTGGCAATCGGCACATCCACGTGAGCGAAACAGATAGCGCCCCCTATCGATGCCCGCAGCGTCGGTGGCCCATGGCACACCCTGAACCGACACGTCCACGAGCCGCTGGCGTTTGCGATCCCCCAATGTACTGGCGAACAGCAGCAGCGCAACACCCAGCACCATCAGCAGTCCTAGACCCAGTCCGAAGCGTTTGACCCAACTGCTCATGGAAATTCTCCAAATAATGGAAATTGATCATAGTCAAGGTTGAATCGACTGTCGAGTGCATCGCATGCCGCCAATAGGCCAATAATTGTGGTTTATGCTTATCGAACTGTGCCTGCTGCTAACCTAAGAGGCGCAAACAAATTTGGGAGTACACAGTGCCTGCTTTTGATTCGCCACCATCGCCCGGGGCCTCGTCACCAACGGTCACCATCACCGACAATCTGGCCGGCACAGCCAACAGTACCAGCGCCAGCATTGCCTATTCGCTGGTCTTCAGCGCCGCGGTCACCGGTCTTGAAATCAACGATATAACGGTCACCAACGGCACGGTCAGCACGCTGACAGGGAGCGGCACCAACTGGACCGTCAATGTCACACCCGCCATGGGCGTCGCGAGCGGCACAATGGTCCTGACCCTCAATGCTGGCGCCTTTGTCGATGCGGCCGGCATCCTCAATGCAAGCGCGGCCAACAGCAGCCAGGCCATAGACACGCTGGCACCAACCGTCGCAAATTTCAGTCCGTTGGACGATGCGGTTGGCGTTGCATTGAACAGCAACATCGTTGTCACCTTTAGTGAAGGTATTCAGAGCGGTAACGGCAATATTCTGTTGAAGACGGCCTCAGGTACCACGGTTGCCACCTATGTCTCTGGCAGCAGTAACCTGAGCATTGCCGGAAATGCACCCCCCCTTTCAGATGTCCCTTGCGGGTGCTTTGCATGAATCTTGGAATCCGACACCGATAACTGCTAGCCGTCACAATTGCCACCTACCTCATGGGGCTGCTGATGAAAGTGTTCTCGTTATTGACGTTTTGGCGGGTATTGGTTGTAGCCAGTGCGTGCCTGGTCACGCCGCTGTACGGGGCCAACACCGCCAGCCACTCCGGCCCGGTCATTGCGGCGTATGTGCAGCGCGGTGCGGAGCGGCTGCCTATTTTCAAGGTGGACCACCTGCGAGTCGGCGACCGTTTAAGCGTCACCACAGACCGCAGTGGCACGGCGCAGGGGGCCTGGGTGCTGATTCTGGCGGTTGCATCGCCCTCGGGCAACCAGGTCAGCACGCGCAAGTTTGACCTGACGAGCGCCAGCGCTGACGCCAGCATTGACATTACCGCCGATGACCAGGTGCCCATCATCGTGATTGCGCCGCAGGTCAAGACCATGTTTGGGCTGAGCACCAGTTTCGATCAGTCCGCCAGCATGCTGGCCGATGCCATCACCAGCGACCCGCAACGCTTTGTGGAGCTGCAAAAGATAGAACAAATCAACCTGGCTATTGCATCACTTCAAGTGGGACTGGACGCGCTGGTGGTCAAGCTCAAAGCCGAGGAAGCGGTTGACTCGGCCAAGACGCTGGCGGGCAAATTTGGCGTCAAGAATGTCGAAGCAGAATGCTTCAAGAACGGGGCGGTGGATACGCGCTGCGTGGCGACTTCCATCGTGTCAAGCCGCGACCTCAAGTTGCCTTCCATTGTGGAGCTGGGCTCGATGGCGCAACCGTTTGCCACGGCGACCCTGCCGGCCGACATTCTGGCCAATGTCCGTTTGGTAGCGGCGGCCAGTACGTTTTTGGCCAACAAATACCGCGACCAATATGACATTGCGCCCGCCTTTGGGCAACGGGAGCGCGACTCCGAACGGCTGCAACTGTTTGCCAGCGCCCGTTTCCTGAGTGGTGACGTCAAGACCGCTTACGTGTATGTACCCAGTTGGTTTGCGGGAAAGCAGGCGCAGTGGTCTTTCTCGGCAAAGCAGGTGGTTTGCATGGCGGGTGGCGAGCTCATGGTGCAGGCCAACGGACCGCTTCCCTTGGCAAACTATTGGCACAGCTGGCGCTTGTCATTGCATGCAATGGGGAGCACCAACGCGCTGGCGCAAATCGATACCGTCAACTTCAGCCCCGAGAAGGGGGTGGCTGGGTTTGATGTCAGCCAGTTTTCGGCCAACGTGCGCGAACACCCGCAGCCACTGGAGGCACGCCTGACAGGCAAGTACGGATTCACCCCCGTGGCCGTGGGGCCAGTGGCAGTGGCGTTTCCATTAGCTGGCAGCCTGCAAGGCCAGCTGCTGGGGCAAGACAGCCTGGTGTCGGGCGAAAAGGCGATTTTTCACTTTGCCGACAACCGGGCCGGTATCTGTGCAGAACGCATGACACTGGTTGCCGCCAAGACCGAACTGGCCGCTACGCGCGTCACCGGCGTTGGCCCGATGGAGCTGGACCTGAAGTCTGCACCAGCAGGCCCAGCGATGCTGGAACTACTGCAAACGGGCGGGTCGAAACTGGTGCTGCCGGTGCGGATTTTGCCGCGCAGGGCCAGCGTGACCCGAGTGGAGCGTTATGAACTGGAAAGTGACTTCTTGGTGTTTGGTGAAAACCTGGACCGCATCGAGTCGCTCCGGGTCGGCGCACTCACCTGCGTGGCGTCCAGTGCTGCCCATGCGCCCACCTTGGCGGGTGCACGCAACTTCAGTTGCCCGCTCGATGCATCCATTTACGCGGGGGAGCTTGCCAAAATAACGGTGGTGCACGCGGCTCAAGAGCCACCGCCCTTTGATGCGGTGGTGACCAACCTGAGCGCGCGTCCGCACATGGAGGTGGTCAACCGCAAAAACTCCCCAGTGGCTCTGCTGTCTTCAAAGGCTATTCAATGGGGGCTGGCATTGAACGACGCACTGGTTACTGAAGACTCCGGCTTGGCCTTGTCCTTGCGAACCGCGCGCGGCTACAAATTGGGTCGGGGTACCTACACATTGCAAATCAAGTTTGGCGACGAAGCGCCCGACGCCGCCGCGCCCATTGCGGCCCCTTTGATGGTGGATCTGGCACGCAATGAGTTGCGCACACGCAGCCCCATCAACTTTCAGTCGGCCACGCTTCCCGCTATCGTGAATGCAATTTGGTTTCGTGTAGTGCACCAACCCTCGGGTCTGGCAGGTGATTGGCTGCCGCTCAACAAATCGGTTGTCAGCCTGCCGTCCTTGGGTTCGGTGGCGTGTGGAGTCGGTGGCAAAGGTTGGGTCATATCCGGCAGCCAGCTTGATATGGTGGAGTGGGCTAGCAGTGACCTGGCACGCAGTCAGGTTGACCCCAACGCAAACGCTGCCGATGTAGCCACCTTGGCACGCTGCGACAAGGGCCTGTGCCTGGGCATCGACAAATTGGGCTCGGGGCAGCGTCTCAAGGTCAAAGTCCACTGGATAGATGACCGTCTTTTTGATGTCAGTTTGAGTGACCCGCCTACCTGTGCTGCGGCAAATTAAAGCGGGTCAACGGTTGACCCAGAAGCCCACTCCGTGCCCCAGACGCTTGTTGTCCGAGATGAAATCAAGGTAGCCGTTTTCTGCAGCGTAACTGCCCAACGTTCCCTCGCGGACCAAACGGGGTGCATAAAAATACCACCGCAATTGAGCGCTATCCCAGGCCCAAAGGGAGGTGAAGTTATCAAGGGTTTCACTGCCCATTGCCGTGTTCAGCAGTGCCGGGGTCACCTCTACTCCGGTCGCCAACAGGTTCCAGCTTGGCATGACCCGGTTGGTGTTGAAATTGACGCCGGCACCGCCCAACACTTGCAACGTGGTGGACTGGCTGGCGTTGATCCAAAAGCCTTCACCCGGTTCAATGGTGGTCAGTACCGAATAGCCTCGTTGTGCAGCAAAGCTGGCCAGTGTGATGTCGCTCATGCCAGGTGCGTAAAAAGCCCACTGGCCCGCTGCGCCGTTTGACGCAGGGATCCACTTCCAGATGCTGACAGCGTCAGCAGCCAAGTCCGCTACTTGCATCGTTGTATCCAGCGTGTTGCCCAGCAGGTTCCAGCCTGGCCCCACGCGGTAGCCGGTCGCCAAACGGAAGGCTGCCGCCGCATCCACCACACCATAGCCCCATTCGTAGAGGGGCAAGGGTGCAGTCGCGGCTGGGGCAATGGCTTGCACACTCGACGCCAAGTGGCGTTTTGCGTCTTCAGGGGTCAGCAGCGGATTGGCTTGCAACAGCAATGCAACCGTTCCCGTGACGTGCGCCGCCGCCATGCTGGTGCCCGAGTTGGCAACATGAACACCGTCCGCCTCGACAAAGTTGAGCGGCTTCACCAATTCCCGGGCACTGGTGTAGGCCGAAACCACGTAGGCACCGGGCGCAGTAATTTCCGGCTTCATGACCGGCGGGCAGAGAGCGGCATTGCTGCACATACGCCGTGGGCCGCGGCTGCTAAAGGTGCTCAGTGTGCCCATTTCGCCAGCGTCGTTTCGTGTGGTTACACCCTTTTCCCAGTTCCAGCTATTGCGGGTGTTGTAGGCGGCTACCGCTATGGCACGCCCGGCGCTGGCGGTGTCGGTGATGATCTCGGTGGTGTAGGGCGCACCCAGGTAGTTGGTGAAGGTGATGTCAGACTGCGTCTCGCCCGAGATGAAGCTAAAGCTGCCCTGCCCCCTTACTTCTCTGGCAACCAGGTTCAAAACCCAGGCACCTGCGGGAATGGTGGCCAGACCATCCCCAAAAGCGATATAAATTTGCCGGTCCGCGTTGCTAGGGTTGGGTTCGGTGGAGGTCACGTCAAGCACGCCACAGGGCGTGTCAGCGTGGTAGTTGTCACCCGCTGCAATAACCGGGGTTGAAAAGTTGCCGCACACCAGTTGAACGTCGTACTGGTTTGCACCGTCATACCAGCCTTCAATGGCCTGCGCTCTTGAAAAAGCCGGCAGGGTGAATGCAATTGCTGCGGTTTGCCCCTGGTCAATGGGGCCACTGGCGCGTATTGGTTTGTCACCCTCGTTACCGACTGCGGCCACGATGATGACCCCGGGGCCAGAGGCATTGTCCAGTGCGCGCTCCAAAGGTGAAGTGCCGTCACGGGGGCCGTAGTAGGAACCAAAACTCAGGTTAATGACGATGGGGCGGTTCAGTGCCTTGGCTTTTCGCACCATGTAGGCAACGGCGTCCACCACCGCGTTTTTCTGGTTGACTCCGGCATCCAGCGCATTCGCAACGATCAAGTCTGCCATGGGAGCCATGCCCACATATCGATACGAGGGCTGGCCATTGCCGCTGGCTTGCCCGTTGCCAGCCGCAATGCCAGCTACGTGGGTTCCGTGTCCATAACTATCAATGACTTTGCAACGGGCAAGACTTGCATTGCCTTTTAGGGCCTGTGTGATCATGGCGTTATCGCACTCTGCCCCATACAGCGCAGTGCCTGCTTCGCCGGATGGTGCGTTGCCAACAGCGTCATCCCTTTGGTTCCAGTAATACAACACGCGGCTGGCACCGTCTGGCCCCCGAAAGTCGGGGTGCGCCAAATCAAGCCCTGTGTCCACCAGCCCCACCAGAACCCCATTGCCAGTGCCCCCCACCCAATTGACGGGGTTCACGCCTTGGCGCAGCAGGCTGGCATGGGTTACGGCGACGCTCTGGTCCAATTTCAATGCGGGCCGGCGCGCGGCAACCATGCGCTTGATGCTGGGTAGCGCCGCCAAATCACTTAATTTGTCACGCGCGATGGTCACGGTGGCCACGTCACCCAGGACCGATTGCACTTCTACACCCTTGGCCCTCAGGTCATCCAGTCCACCATTGCCCAGATGCACCAGGGCACTCAGCTTGGTCACACTACGCCCTACTGTGCTCGCTCGCAAACCCAACACACGTCGATTGTTGCTTTCTCGAAGCTCCGTTGTCACCTCGCTTTGCAACTTGCCATCGAGCTTGCCCGAATTGCCAAAGGCAAATCCGGCAAACGCCAGCACTTGGGCACCCAGCAGCCAATGCATCCAAGCGGTCCCTATAAATCCCTTGTCGTTCAATGGGCGCATGACAATTCGCAAAAGGATATGTCGAAATTTGTGCTTGCGGGTGTGTTAAATTGACATTCCAACTTCTTACCACCTGTTGCCAAAAGGGACTTCACCATGAGCTTTCTACGTTTATCTGCCAACTCTATTGCAATTGCCCTGTCTTGTGTCGCTGTGAGTCCGGCATTTGCCGCCGACGACTTGTATGTAACTGTTGGTGCGAAGGTGTGGAGCAACAAATGGACAAGCTGGGATTACTACGCCCCAATAGCATTGAACGCGGTGCAAAGCCTGCCTGGAGCTTCAGAGAACTTTAGCAGTTCATCGCAGGCATCGTTCATCCCTTCCCTGACCATGCGTTACGGAGATTTCATGGTGACAGGTAGTCTTTTCGCCAAAAAAGACTATGGCTTTACGGGATCGGATGGGAAGACTTTCACAGCCAAACGGGATGAAACTGACTTGCATGGCGGCTATTTTGTTCTGCCGACTCTGGCGGTGACCCTGGGCTACAAAGATGTCAAGCAAGACTTTGGCCCCGGCAGAGAGTTCAAATATTCTGGCCCGATTATCGGCTTGGCTGGGTCTGCCCCGTTGACCCAAGGGTTTAGCCTGTACGGAAATTTTGGCTATGGCTCCATGAAGGCGGATTTCCCCAAAGGGTTCACCGACAACAATGGCAAGAACAGTTTGAACGCCGACTACTACCTGGGTGAGGTGGGTCTAGCCTATTCCTTTGATGCCAAAGCCATCTTTCCGTCCGCCAAGGCTTTGACTGCAACCTTGGGTTACCGCAACCAGACCTTGGCGACGCAGAGTTTTGCAGTCGGCACGGATGCCAACAAGCCATCGCTATCCCGCTCGACCGAGTTGCGCGACAACACCGAAGGTTTGTCGCTGGGCTTGAGCGTCACGTTTTAATTGCTGCTAGCGACGTCCGGTCTGACAGGCAGCGGGCTTACCCATGAACCCAGTCAAGCTTTTCATGACCGGCCTGATGCTGGTCTTGGTCGCTTGGCAGGGTGCTAATGCGCAGATATCGCAACTGGGTGCCAAAGTGGCGCCACAGAAGGGGGCCAGCGCAGCAGCACCTGCGGGAAAGCGCTATGCCCTCGTTATTGGCAACGCGACCTATGTCAATGCGTCGCCGCTGGCCAATCCGGTCAACGACGCAAGGGCCGTTTGCAAAACACTGAAGGAACTGCAGTTCGATGTCGATTGCCGGGAAAATGTGACGCGCCGAGGCGGCTTCAAGCAGGCTATCAGCGACTTCACGCACAAGATCAAGCCGGCAGACGTCGCCTTGTTCTATTTTGCCGGGCACGGTGTGGAGTTGAATGGCGAGAACTTTCTCATCCCCACCGAGGCAAGTATCAGAAGCAAGGCCGATGTGGAAGATGAAACAGTTCGGGTTAATTTTGTCTATGACGAACTGAGCGCGGCAAAAGCACTGCTGAGCATCATCATTCTGGATGCCTGCCGCGACAACCCGTTCAGAAGCTTTCGGTCGGGCTCGTCGGGTCTGACGGTGCCCACCAGTGTGACACCCGGAAGCATCACCATTTTCCCCACCTCACCCGGACGTGCAGCTTTGGACGGGTCTGGCAAGAATGGTGTGTTTACCTCGCACCTTCTTAAGCACATGTCCACACCCGGCATCAACATTGAAGAGATGTTCAAGCGTGTGAGTAGTGGCGTGCAGGTGGACGCCATTGCCGCAGGCATTGAGCAGATCCCATGGATCAACCAATCCTTCACCGGGGAGTTTTGCTTTTTCGGATGTGGAACCCGCATTAGCGCTGAAGACTACCAGGCTGTAGTGAGCAAGAAAGAAGAGATCGAAAGAACGACACAAACCTTGCAAGGCGAACTGGCTTCGCGCGAGTCCGAATTGCAGCAATTCAGAACCCGCATGGTAAGCCTGCAGCAGCAGCTGGAGGTACAGAGAAGATCCGAGAGTCTTTCGCTTGGTGAGCTGCAGAATCTGGGCAGACAGCGGGACGAATTGGCCGCCAAAACGGTCAACCTGGAAAGCCAGGAGCAGGAACTAAAACGCGTCAAGTTGGAGTTGCAGCGATTTCAATCCAAACAGGTCGACTTTGCCAAGCGGGAGACAGAAATGGCGGATGCCCGTGACCGCATTGCAGCGCTGGAAATGCAGATAGCACTGACAGGGACGCGCAAACGCAACGATGCAGAGATGGATGTTTTGCGGCGCGAACGGGACAGTCTGGTGAAGAACAATTCCGAACTCCAGGCGCAGCAAAAGTCGAGCGAGGCGGCCTGGGGCGAGGTTGCCACCTTGCAGCAGCGGTTGAAGACCTATGACCAACAGCGTGGTGAGCTGGATGCCTACAAGCTGAAGCTTTCGCAATTGGAAGTGGAGAACCGCAAAAAAGACGAATCCGTGTTGCAGATGCGCATGGAATTGGAACAACGACAAACTGCGTTGACGGGAATGCGTGAGCGCATGGAGTCACTGCAAACGCAATTGAACCAACAGCGCAGTGGCCAGGCATCCACGGCGCAAGATCAGCAACGCATTCAAAGCGAACGCGAAGAACTGAAACGACGTGGCGAGCAACTTGCTGCGCGAGAGCGTGACCTTGCCGAGGCACGCAATGCACTGGCCAAAGCCGAGACGCAGGGCAACGAACAACAAGCCAAGCAGGAACTGATTGCGCTGAAGAACCGGCTTTCTGAATATGACAAACAGAAAAATGAACTCGACGGCTACAAGCAGCAAATGGCCCGCATGGAAGAAGCTCAGCTGAAAATTCAGTTCCGACTGAAGCAAGCCGAGGACCACCAAAAAGAGACCGAAGCAAAGTTGGTTGGCGCGAAGAAAAACACCGTAAAAGACGCGGCAGTGGTGTCCCCCGCTTTCTAACGACGAAACACTTTAAGCACCAAAAAGCCCGCACCCATGCAAACGAGTGATGCCCTCCGCCAATTGCAGGCCATCTTGAAGTTGCACCAAGCGGGTCAATCGGGTGAGGCAGAGGCTCTGTGTCGGCAAGCGCTCTTGGCGCAACCTGATCAGCCAGACTTGGTGCATCTGCTTGGCATCTTGAATGCCCAGGCCAAACGCTTCCCTGAGGCCAACTCGTACTTCGCCAAAGCCCTATCAATCGCCCCGACGCGCGCGGATTTTCGTGGGAACTTTGCGAATGCGCTGTGGGAGCAAGGCCGTCTGGATGACGCTTTGGAGCAATGCAGAGTTTCGCTATTGCACGACAACCGGCGCGCCGAGGTGCACAACACCTTGGGGAACGTACTCCTGGCGCAAGGGGAGCCGGAAGCTGCAAGCAGCAGTTTTCGGGAAGCGGTGATGCTGCAACCGTCTTACCACTTGGCCCACAACAACCTTGGCCTTGCCCTGCATGTCATGGGGCAACACCACGAAGCGGCCGCCAGCTACCGCACCGCACTTGAAATCTATCCAGACTATCCGGAAGGCTGGAACAACCGGGGTCTGGTGTTGAAGGAGTTGGGGCATATTGAGGAAGCCACGCAATGCTTTCGCCATGCGTTGAAGCTGCGCCCTGGCTATGCAAACGCCCAGGCAAGCCTGGCCGAAATGGATCCGGTTTGGGTGTCACCGTTGAACGGAAGCACCGTGGGTCTGCGCAGGTGGCGCGAGGAGGATGCAGACTATCTGCATGCTTGCTACCGGGACGCCGCGTTCATGAACCAGTACAACCATTTCATTCCCCGCGAACAAAGTCGCAATGCGCTGGAAAGGAAACTGCGTGCGGTGCAAGATGCGCACCCTTGCCAAACCCGCTCGGTAGACTGGCTGATCGTCCGGCAAGATCGACATCAGCCGATTGGCATCGCGGGCTTGGTGGAAATCCAGTTTGCCCACCGGCGCGCTGAGTTCATGATTGGCTTCCCCAACCCTCAAGACAGAGCGGCCCGTGCGGGGCTAGAGGCTGGAATACTGGTGTTGGATTACGCATTCAATTTGGTTGGTCTCAACAAGCTCACTACATTCGTCTATGGAGACAACGATGGGTCCAGAAAGAACACGTTGGCGTTTGGTTTTATGCAAGAGAGCACTTTACGAGAGCATATTGCCGGTGACACCGGGGGTGAATTTCTTGATTTGTTTGGTTTTGGCATGACATGCAGCGACTTTCGCAGCAACTTGCGCTTGGCACATCTGTCGATTCGGCTGTTGGGGCGAGACGTTACAGTTGCGCCCGTACGGTCGCAATCAATGCCTTCGACCGGCAGCCATAGGAATACATGATGCGCAGATCAAAGTCGCCACCGTTGGCTTGCCTCGAGCAGATGCGGCATACGGTTCTGAGTCGCAGCCTTGCCGTAGCCTTTGGCTCTTTCCTGTTTTGCCACGCAATGGGAGCATATGCTTCAACGCCGCTCGCCAGCACGCTGGTTCCCGCAGACAACAGCGCCGGTGTCGCTGTACCCCAATTGCAGCTGACCTTTGACCAAGTAGTGACGACGGTCAACGGCAAGTCCATTGCGTTGCGAAAACTGGCAGACAACGCGCTGGTCGAATCCATTGCGGTCACAGACCTCAACCGCGTGGCATTGAGCACCTCCAAGGTGGGCTCTGCGTCAGTCACTACGGCCTCTATTACACCCACCAGTCCTTTAGTTTGCGGTACCGGGTATTTTGTGCAGATAGATAGCGGAGCGTTTCAAAATGGCGCTGCGCAGGCGTATGTCGGCATCGCAGATAACAGCACCTGGAACTTCACGACGGCGGATTGTGGTGGCACGGGACCCAGTTTGCCCCAGGTGGCCAGTTATCTTCCGGCAGACAATGCAACGGGGGTCGCCGTTTCCAAGCTACGGCTGACTTTCGATCAGACTGTCAATGCGGTAGTCGGAAAATCGATTTCGTTGCGCAAATCTACCGACAACTCATTGGTCGAATCAATTTCCGCAAGTGATACCAGCCGGATTGCATTGTCGAGTTCCAAACTGGGCCAATCGACCGTGACCGCGGTGTCCATTACACCAACCGCAGCTTTGGCCTGTGGCACAAGTTATTACGTTCAAATAGACAGTGGAGCCTTTCAGAACAATAGCGCTGGTGCATTCGCAGGTATTTCCGACACCAGCACCTGGAATTTTTCAACCGGCGCGCCGGGTTCGATAGCAAACACATCACCTTCCAGCAATGCGACTGGGGTTGATGGCTCTGCCAACTTGCAGATTACCTACTGTGGAAGTCTCTCCGGTGGTGTGGCCGGCAAGAATATTGTCATCACCCGCGTTTCCGACAATGCGGTCCTCGAGACAATTGCTGCCACAGATGGCAGCAAAGTGACGTTTAACCAGGGTACGGTCACCATCAATCCGGCCAACACTCTGTCGGCCGGAACAAGCTACTATGTGACCATTGAACCCGGTGCGTTTGCCACAGCCGGCGCACCGGTTGCCGGCATTGCAGACAACTCAAGCTGGACCTTCACGACCAGCGGAACGGCCTCAGGAAGTACAGCGCCGAAGGTTAACAGTTTGATACCCGCAGACAACAGTGGGAACGCGAGTGTCAACCCTAATCTTCAACTGGCTTTCGACCAAACAGTGACTGCCGTTAGCGGAAGATTCATTTCGCTGCGCAAGTCTTCCGACGGCTCGCTGGTCGAATCTATTGAGGCCGGGGATACAAATCGCCTGTCCATTTCCAATTCAAAAGTTGGCGCATCCAATACTTCAACTTCGACCGTGTCCGCAACACCCAGCAGCCGTTTGGCATGTGGTACCAGTTACTACGTGCAGATTGATGCGGGAGCCTTTCAAAACAGCAGCGGCGGCGCATTTGCCGGCATCGCGGACAGCACCACCTGGAACTTCAATACGGTTCCGGGTGGTTTCATCAATTCAACGTCACCCGCAAATAACACTGCAAACTTCATTGGCTCCGGCAGTCTGGCTGTCTATTTTTGTGAAAGCATGACATCTGCAGTGGCGGGAAAAAACATCTCGATCAAGCGACGCTTCGACAATTCAGTTGTAGAGACTATCGCGGCAACCGACAGCAGTAAAGTCAGCCTTGCAAACTATTCGCCTGGAAAAATTACGTTCCGCCCGAGCAATGTGCTGGCGCCAGGCGGAAGCTATTACGTCACGATAGACGCTGGTGCCTTTACAAACGGAGTATCCGTTACGTCTGGTATTTCGGACTCCAATGCATGGACTTTTTCCACGCGTGCCAACGACGCGCCCAACCCAATCGAATTCAACAGTCAAGCCAATGTTCCGTTTGAAACAGTGATTTCATCGAACACAGTAACCATCACCGGTGTGTCCACGCCCGTGCCTATTTCCATCGTTGGTGGCAGTTATTCGATCAATGGCGCAGCTTTCACGACAAGCCCCGGCACAGTCGCTCCCAACGATTTAGTGACGGTGCGGTTGCTGTCGGCTCAGACCCCGTCAACCACTACAACGGCCACACTCAGTGTCGGAAGCATTAGTACAACATTCAGCGTTTACACCCGCACGGCAGCGCCACAGGTGATCAGCTTGCTACCGGGTGACAACAGCGCGGGCGTCAGCACGTCTCCCATCTTGAAGATGAATTTTGATCAGTCTGTCAGTACGTCTTCCGGCAAGTCAATTTACATCCGCAAGTCCAGTGACAATTCGTTGGTCGAGTCAATCGCGAGTAGTGACAGTAGCCGGGTCACTATTACAAACTCGAAAAACCCATCCACCTTCGCATACAGCTCCACAGTGAGCGCGACCCCCGCTTTTTCCCTTGCGTGTGGGTCTGGCTACTACGTGCAGGTTGACTTTGGCACATTTCAAAACAACTCTGGGCAGCCCTTTGCGGGCATTTCGGACAACTCAACCTGGAATTTCACCACCATCGGTGCAGGGGCAATTACGGGCACCGTACCGTCCAACAACGCACTCAAGGTGGTCGGGTCGGGTGGTGACTTGGGGCTGACGTTCTGCAGCAAGGTGACCGGTTCGGTCGCAGGCAAGAATATTGTGGTTCGACGCAAATCGGACAACTCCATCGTAGAGTCAATTGCCGCGACGGACACCACCAAGGTGTCCATTATCTTGAATGCAGTGCTGATCAAATTGACTGCCAGCTTGACAGTTGGCAGTGCTTACTATGTCACCGTGGATGCAGGGGCATTTACCATCGGCGGCACGCCAAGCGATGCAATTTCAGGCACATCCGGGTGGACCTTCTCCATGGTGGCCGACACGACGCCCACAGCGGTTTCATTTGTTGCGCAAAGCGGTGTCCCTACCAATGCCGTCATGACATCCAATGTGATCACGGTGAGTGGAATCACGGTTGCTGTGCCCATTTCAATTGTTGGGGGAACCTATTCCATCAACGGTGGCCCTTTCACGGCGAGCAGCGGCAGTGTCAACCCCAATGACACTGTGCAGGTGCGGGTGACGGCATCGGCCACTGCGGTCACGTCGACCACCGCAACACTGACTATCGGCAACCTGAGCACCAGCTTTGTGGCCAGCACCGGCGGTGTGCGCGTACCGGATACACCTGCGATGGGAACGCCTCTGGTGTCGAACGGTTCGGCCGCCATCCATTTCACACCCACTGCAAGCGATGGAGGCTCGACCATCACGGGTTACACGGTGCTGTGCAAACCCAGTGGTGGCCCTGCAATTTCTGCGGTCGGAAACAACTCGCCGGTGTACGTGACTGGCCTGAGCAATGGCGTCTCATACGACTGCACCGTGACCGCAACCAACAAGGTCGGCACCAGCGCACCGTCGTTCGCTGTGAGCATTGTCCCGTTGATGCCCGACAAGGCCATGATGCAACGCCTGGCTGCGGGCACCGGGTATTCTCTGGCGGCCGACAGCACAGGAAAACTCAGCGCGTGGGGCGATGACAGCTATTGGCAGGATGGAGATGGACGGGGGGTGTTTTCATCCAAACCCCAATCCGTCAAGGGACTCACCGGGGTCTTCAAGAAACTGGCCGCAGGCAATGGCTACAACCTGGCACTCAAGAGCGATGGCTCCCTGTGGGCGTGGGGACGCAATGATGTCGGCCAGCTTGGCGATGGAACTTCGGTCAACCGGGCGGCACCGGTAAAGATTGGCAGCGGCTACTCGGCTATTGCCACGGGATACAGCTACTGGAATCCCGGGCACAGCTTGGGGCTCAAACAAGACGGCTCGCTGTGGGCCTGGGGTCAGAACAGCTACGGACAGTTAGGTGACGGAACCACCACCAACCGCAGCACGCCGGTGCGAATCGACGGCGCATTCACCGCGGTAACCGGTGGCACTTCGCATAGCCTTGGCATCAAGCAAGACGGCTCCCTGTGGGCTTGGGGTGGCAATGGATCGGGCCAACTGGGTGACGGCACAACGAACAGTCGGTCCAGTCCGGTCTTTGTGGGTCAGGGGTATGTTGCCGTGTCGGCCAGTGGCGACCACAGTCTGGCTCTGAAGAGTGATGGCACACTCTGGTCTTGGGGCGCCAACAGCAGCGGACAGGTCGGAAATGGGACCACGACAGACCAGCGTACGCCAGTCCAGATTGGCAGTGGATATGCCGCGGTATCAACCGGAAACTCAACCAGCCTCGCAGTGAAGGCGGATGGCACATTGTGGTCATGGGGCTCCAATGATGTGGGTGGCCTGGGCGATGGCACAACGCTAAGCCGCAGCACGCCAGGGCAAATTGGAACGGGTTTCAGTACCGTTTCAGCAGGCGATTGGCACAGCATGGCCTTGAAACTGGACGGTACCCTGTGGGGCTGGGGATACAACTATGCCGGACAGATAGGAGACAGTACCGACGGCACATGGCGCCTGGTTCCCACGCTGGTGGCCTCCGGCATCAGCGAAGTTGCCGTTGGACTTCGCCATACGGTGGCAGTTGGCAAGACCAATGGTACGGTGTCGGCGTGGGGCAGTAACTACTACGGTGCCCTGGGGGATGGCGACCCCATTTTCCACACTACGCCCATTTCGGTCGATACAGGCTATACGGCATTGAGTGCCAGCAAGCGTCATAACCTGGCCGTCAAGGCGGATGGCTCGCTGTGGTCCTGGGGTTGGAACGAATTCTTCCAGCTTTGCGACGGGAGCAACGTGGGAAAATCACGGCCAGCGCAAATTGGCAGCGGGTTCTCAGCGGTGGCTGCGGGTGTGTATCACAGTCTGGCCGTCAAGACCGATGGTTCACTGTGGGCCTGCGGGGGAAATGGCTCTTCGCAGCTTGGCGATACGACGACCAATGATCGATCTACGTTTGTTCAAGTTGATACCAATTATTCGAGCGTGTCAGCGGGTGACCGACACAGTCTTGCGCTAAAAAAAGACGGCTCCCTATGGGCCTGGGGTGACAACTGGTATGGTCAACTCGGGGACGGTACAACCCTCACGCGCAACAAACCTGTCCAAATTGGGGTCGACACCAAATACCTGGCGGTGGTCGCTGGCGACTTCCACACGATCGCGTTGAAGAGCGATGGTTCCTTGTGGTCTTGGGGCTTGAACGATCGCGGCCAACTCGGTGACGGGGCAGGCGCCTATTTGCGAAGCACCCCCCAAAAAATTGGCGATGGTTTTGCGACCGTGTCAGCGCACGGAAAACAGAATCTCGCATTGAAGCCTGATGGAAGTTTATGGGCCTGGGGTCAGAACGATGCCTCCCAACTCGGGGACGGCACGACGACAGATCAGGTTAAGCCGGTGCAGATTGGTGTGGGTTTTGTTGCCGCCTCGATGGGTGGTGACCACAGCATTGCCGTGCGCACCGATGGCACCGTGTGGACCTGGGGCGCCAACACCAACGGCCAGCTCGGTGACGGCACGCTCGTCAATCGAGCCGCATCGGTATTGGTCGTTAATGAAGCGGTGGATGGCCCGCTCGACATGCGGCCAGAAATCTTGCAGAAGGCCATACCGGCCGACAAAACTCCACCGTTCCTGATCAAGGTGTCAGCCCAGTCGTTCAGCTTGAATTCCGCTCTGACCTACAAGGCGGAAGACCTGAACAAAACCGGCAGCGTCTACGTAGTGGCCTACCTGCCCGCCAACTCCCCCTTGCTCACCGGCACCGCCACGGCATCTGGCCAAAGCGCAAGCAGCGCACGCACCAAAGACACCGGCTGCCCGGCGGGCACAGCCGGTACCGTCCCGGCCGTACTCACAAGGGGGGGCTGGAAGCAGACCGACTGCACCACCGCCACCTTGCCGGTGTACACCGGCCCGCTCGACACAGCCAACAACACCTTTGGCATGTATGACGCTTCTCAGTTCGACCAGACCAAGGACACCGGCTTGTTCTGCGTGGGCTATGCGGGCGCCAGCACCACCAGCGCCAAAGGCCTGATCCGCTCCGTGGTCTCGGGGGTGGATGCCACCCTCAACATCTGCCCGCCCATACAGATTGGCGCTACCCCGGACACCACCGCACCCAGCACCCCGCTCAACATCACCGCCACAGCAGCGGGCCCCGGCCAGGTCAAGCTGAGCTGGAATGCAGCTACGGACGCCGTGGGAGTCGTGCGCTACAACATCTACCGTGGCACAAGCACGACCCCGATTGCCATACTGGACAACGTCACCAGCTACACCGACAACAGCCCGCAAGCATCCACGGCTTACACCTACTCGGTGATGGCCTGCGATGCAGCGGCCAACTGCTCGGCTGCGAGCACCCCGGTACCAACGACTACACCGGCACAACCCAGCGTCACATTGGGAGCCGGCTGGAACCTGGTGGGCAATGGCGGCAGCACCGCCATGAGTGTGCCCAGCCTGTTTGGTGACGCCAGCAAGATCTACAGCGTGTGGAAGTGGGTGCCGGTGGGCAGCACCCCCAACATCACCTACCCCAACTGGGCGTTCTACACACCGGGACAAAGCGACAGCGGCGCAGCCTATGCCGCCAGCAAAGGCTATGACACCTTCACCTCCATTGCCAGTGGTGAAGGCTTCTGGGTCAATGCCAAGCTACCGTTGAGTGTGCCCATGACCGCACCGGCCTGGATACTCTCCAGCGTCTTTGCGCCTGGCCAAAGCAAGGCACTAACACCGGGCTGGAGCCTGATTGCCACCGGTGAGGCTCAAACGGCCAGCGCGTTCAACAAGGCCATTGGCAGCACGCCGCCCGCAGACGGGGTGATCCCCATCAACCTGACGTCGCTGTGGGCCTGGCAGAACAGCGCCCAGCGCTGGTACTTCTATGCGCCCAGTCTGGATCTCAGCGGAGGGTTGAATACTTACTTGAGCGAGAACAACTACCTGGACTTCGGCAACATCAGCTTCGCGCCGACCACCGGGTTTTGGGTGAACAAGCCTTAGCGAGTAATACGATTGCTATTAAAAATGTAGCTGGTTGCGCAGTAGATACGGGGTCTGGATGCCGATTTGGCTTGTAAATGAGTGCCAAAGTCCAGTCCTGCTGGCATTGAACAGGGAATTCAATAATGAGGGCATGCACATGAACGACCCCACAAGCAGATCCAAATTGCGCGGCACATTTGCCAGCGGGTGGCGCTTCTTGACAGCGCTGATCTGGTACACGGCGCTCTGCGTGTCCGTGTGGATGGCACTTCCGGCCTCGGCGGCAACCGTAACCCCCATGGTGGGCGCGTACCAAGACACCAGCTACTACATTGACAGCAGTGGGCGCTTGTATGGATGGGGCAAGAGTACAACCGCCCAGTTGGCCGATGGCAGCATCACGGTTGTGAAGACGCCCAAATTGTTGGGCTCGGGTTACCTGTCTGCTGCCATCGGGGTAGCACATGCGGCAGCAGTCAAGCCAGATGGTTCCTTGTGGGCATGGGGCGATAACAGCCATGGTCAATTGGGTGACGGAACCTCGCTGAGTCGCACCACACCTACGCTGTTAGGAGCGGGTTTTAGTGGCGTGTGGGCAGGCGACTGGCATACCGTTGGCCTGAAAACGGACGGGTCATTGTGGGCGTGGGGTGGCAATTGGGAAGGGCAACTTGGTGACGGAACCCGCGAAAATCGTCTCACTCCGGTCCAGATTGGAAGCGGTTTCAAATCGGCAGCGGTGGTTGGCTACTACGCGTTTGCGCTTAAAACAGATGGCACGCTGTGGGCCTGGGGGCGCAACAGCTCCGGTGAGTTGGGAGACGGCAGCCGAACCAATCAGGTCCGCCCGGTTGAAATTGGCAGCGGCTTTAGCCAACTGGCCACCAAGGGCGCCAGCCAGGGGCATATGGCGGCCATCAAAAGTGACGGCAGCCTGTGGGCCTGGGGGCGGAACAATTGCGGTCAATTGGGTGACGGCACCAACACAGACCGTCTGGCCCCCGTGCGGGTTGGCAGCGGGTACACGACCGTGTCAGCCGGTGCGTGGCACACCCTGGCCACCAAGAGCGACGGCAGTGTCTGGGCCTGGGGTTGCAACGGCTATGGAGCCCTTGGCGACGGTACCACTGCTGGCTGGTTTGACCAGCGCCGGGTAGCCAGCGGATTTGCCTCTGTGCTGGCGGGTGACGAAACCAGCTTTGGCATCAAGACGGACGGCAGTGTGTGGAGCTGGGGCAGAAACAACTTTGCCCAGTTGGGACTTGGCACCACTGCCAACGGTTTGACTCCGGAGCAGGTGGGTGCGGGCTACAAGACTTTGAGCACGGTCAGCAACATGGTGTTGGCGGTAAAGACCGACGGCAGTTTGATGGGCTGGGGCGACAACATCAATGATGTGCTGCTGACGGGCACCGGCGGCGCTCGCAAAACCCCGTCGCTCATCGGAGAGGGGTTCAGCGTCGTTACTTCGCGCCGCAGCCTGCCGTTGCAAACGACTTTTGCCATCAAGACAGATGGCACATTGTGGGGCTGGGGCGCCAATCGCAATGGACAGCTGGGAGTGGCAGGTGCCCCGTCGTATTCGGCTTCGACGCCCTTGCTGATTGGCAGCGGTTACAAAGAGGTCGCCTCGGGCGACGACTATGCATTGGCGGTCAAGACTGACGGCACACTCTGGGGTTGGGGTGCCAATGGCGGAGGACAGCTTGGCGGTGGCGCATTGCAAGATCACCCGGTGCCCGTTCTCTTGGGTAGTGGCTATAGCAAAGTGTCAGCCGGGCAGGGTGGAGTCACGCTGGCGCTAAAGACGGATGGCACGTTATGGTCATGGGGCAACAACGAAAGTGGCCAATTGGGCGATGGCTCAACCACCAATCGGACGTTTGCGGTGCAGGTCGGCACCGGCTTTAAAGACCTGTTTGCCGGAAACGACACCCACTCACTGGCTCTCAAAACGGACGGCACCCTGTGGGCCTGGGGACTGAACTCCTGTGGGCAGATTGGAGACGGAACCAAAACCAACCGGCTGACACCGTTTCAGGTGGGCAGCGGCTTTGTTACGGCCGCTGCGGGTGGTTGTACGTCCGTGGGCATCAAGGCCGACGGCACGCTCTGGCAATGGGGCGGGCAGGTCAATTCACTGACGCCTGTGCAAGTGGGTACCGGATACAGCTCGGTTTCGGCTGGCGCCGGGCATGTATTGGCCATCAGAACCGATGGGTCGGTGTGGGCATGGGGGTCCAACAGTGCGGGCCAACTGGGCAGTGGGGTCACCGAGACGTATCAAAGCGTGCCTGCGGGCATTTTCGCGGTGAAGCCGGGCGCGCCGACTGATGTTTTTGCCTCCGCCGGAAATCAGCAGGTATCAGTCAGTTTTCTGCCGCCTGCCAGCAATGGAGGCGCCACGATCACCGATTACACGGTAACGGCCTCGCCTGGAGGACAAACGGCAACTGCAAGTTTTAGTCCGGCCACAGTTACCGGGCTCACCAACGGCACCCAATACACCTTTACCGTGACAGCGACGAACGCGATGGGAGTCGGCGTGGTGTCGACTCCGTCAAACGTGGTGTCCCCGTTGGCGCCTGTTTCAGTGGGCGGGACCGGGGGCATCAGCACCAAGGTTGCCGCGTTTGATGGTGTCAGTTACTACATTGACAGCAATGGGCGCTTGTTTGGCTGGGGCAAGAACACGTCCGGGCAGATGGGTGATGGTGCCATCACCCACGTGGCAACCCCGTGGCTGATGGGGCAAGCTTACGCAGCTGTTGCGAAAGGCGCTTCGCATGTCGTTGCCCTCAAGGCCGATGGCACCATCTGGGCTTGGGGTGCCGGTGGCAAGGTGGGCGATGGCACAGGGCTGGACCGCACAAACCCCGTCCAGATAGGCAGTGGTTACACCGGGGTGTGGGCTGGTAGCTGGCACTCGCTGGCTCTCAAAGCCGATGGCAGTCTGTGGTCCTGGGGCAGCAACGATTCCGGCCAATTGGGCATAGGGAAGTCGACGGACAGTACTAGTCCGACAAAAGTAGGCGACGGTTTCAAGGCCGTGGCCATCAGCCTCAAGCAAACCTTTGCCATAAAGACCGATGGAAGCTTGTGGGCCTGGGGGCAAAACAATAGCGGCCAGCTGGGTGACGGGACGACCACCAATCAGGCCGCACCCGTGCAAATCGGCTCTGGCTACAGCGCGTTGGCCTCGGGCGGCAACCATGGGCATATGGCAGCCATCAAGATTGACGGCAGTTTGTGGGTCTGGGGGCAGAATAGCTGCGGTGAATTGGGTGATGGAACCAACAACACCCGCATGGCACCCGTGCAGGTGGGCACCGGTTTTTCATCGGTCTCGGTAGGAGGCTGTTACACATTGGCCATCAAGACCGATGCCAGCGTTTGGGCTTGGGGCAACAACAACCATGGACAGATGGGCGACGGCACAAACAACAACAGCTCAAGTCCGCGGCAGGTGGGAACTGGTTACCTAACAATACTTGCGGGAGATGAGGTTTCTCTGGGCCTCCAAACCGATGGCAGTCTGTGGGCCTGGGGCAAGAACAACGTGAACCAGTTGGGCAATGGCACGACAACCGACAGCCTGAGTCCGCAGCGGGTGGGCAATGACTACCGCGCCATGGCTGTGCACAATTCAACCGTGCTGGCGGTCAAGCAAGATGGCAGTCTGATGGGCTGGGGCGACAACCTGTCAGACCTGTTGCTGACCGGAACCGGGGCTTCGCGGCAGACGCCCTACCTTATTGGGGAAGGGTTCAGTGCGGTTACGGCCAGTCCCGGTGGCCTGTGGCAAAACGTGTTCGGTATCAAGACTGATGGCAGCCTTTGGGGCTGGGGCCCCAACCAGTCCGGCCAGTTGGGCCTTGCGGGCGCACCGGCTTTCACGGCGTCTACGCCCCTGCTCATTGGCAGTGGTTACAAAGAGGTGGCTTCGGGCTACAGTTTCACTGTGGCCGTCAAGACCGATGGCACCCTCTGGTCCTGGGGGGAAAACGGTGGTGGTCAACTGGGTGACGGTACGACGCAGCAGCGCACCGGCCCGGTAAAAATTGGCAGCGGATTCAGCAAAGTGGCGATTGGGCAAGGCGGTTTCGTGCTGGCGCTGAAGACCGATGGCACGCTGTGGTCATGGGGCCCCAACAGCAATGGCCAGCTTGGCGACGGTACCAAAATCAACCGCATTGCACCCGTTCAAATAGGATCGAATTTTCAACACATATCGGCCGGCAACGACCTTCATGCGGTCGGCATCAAGACCGATGGCACACTATGGGCGTGGGGGCAAAACAACTGTGGCCAGATTGGTGATGGCAGTACCTCCGACCGCCTGACGCCGGTCATGATCGGCACCGGTTACACGGCAGTGGCAGCCAGTGGCTGCTACAACCTGGCGCTTAAGACTGACGGAACTATGTGGCGTTGGGGTGACGTAACAACCCTTTTGCCAGAGCAGATTGACAGTGGCTACATCGCAGTTTCTGCTGGTGGCAGTCATATTTTGGCTGTCAAGGCCGACGGTTCAGTGTGGTCCTGGGGCAACAATGGCGTTGGGCAACTGGGGTACGCCACGCAAACGACTTACAGCTACCAACCCAAAGGCGTGTTTACGGTGTTACCCGGCGCGCCGACCCAGGTGGAGGCGTCGGCTGGCAGCGAGAACGCCGCAGTGTGCTTCGCGGCACCGGCAAGCAATGGCGGAGCTGCGATAACCGGGTACACGGTGACTGCGTTGCCAGGGGGCAATGTGGGAACGAGTGATCATTGCCCCGTGGTGGTGAATGGGTTGACCAATGGCACCACCTACACTTTTACGGTAACCGCCACCACGACGGCAGGAACCAGCGTTGCATCGACTCCATCGAACCCCGTAAAGCCCTTGGTCAGTGCCAACACCATTGCATCAACGGCGTATCAACCGTTGATTTCTGCGGCCAGCGATGGCTCCCTCTTTGTGAATGCGGATGGGTCCGCGTGGGGCGTCGGTAACCTGCCCAACATCTGGCCTGGCGCTACCAGTCCGGTCCGGCTTTTCCCCACATTGAACGTCGTTGCAGTGGCGGCGCAAGGCGGTAATGCCTTTGCTTTGACGGGTGACGGCACGTTGTGGGGCACGGGCTGGAATGGCAACGGCGAATTGGCCGATGGCACCAAAGTCAATCGTCCGCAACCGCAGCGCGTGCCTGGTTTGCCGGCACTGAAAGCCATTTCGGGTTCCAATTGGGGCAATCTGTTGACCCTGTCCGACGATGGCTCCGTCTGGACGTGGGGCCGAAACGAGAGTGGTCAACTCGGCGATGGAACCCAGGTTGACAACTACGTACCAGGCAAGGTTTCCGGCTTGGCGAATATCGTCAAGATTTCGGCCAACAACGGGGGTGGTTTGGCTCTGCAGGCCAATGGAACGGTGTGGGTCTGGGGAAAAACATGCTGTGGATCGGCCGGAGATGGCAAGGAAACCACCAACGAGGCGGACAGCCGCCGACTCGAGCCCACGCAAGTGCACGATCTGGTGCAAGTCGTGGCCATTGCATCCGGCGACCAGCACCACCTGGCATTGCGCGCGGACGGAACCGTCTGGTCCTGGGGTATTGGCGACATGGGTGAAAACGGCACGGGCGATTTAACAAAGCAATACACACACGCCGTGTTGCCAACCCAAGTGCCAGGCTTGGACCATGTGGTGGCGATTGACGCCCGAGGGCAAAACCTGTCACTGGCGCTGAAGGACGACGGGACCGTGTGGGCCTGGGGCAGCAACAGTTTTGGCCGTTTGGGCATTGTTGGGCCAACGTACGGTGCTTCTCCGGTGCAGGTGCCCGGGCTGGCAGATATCGTGGCCATTTCTGCGGGCGCGTACCACGTCCTGGCCATGCGCAGGGATGGTGTTGTCTTGGCCTGGGGGCGAAACGCCAATGGTCAGTTGGGCGACAACACCTTGGACGACCGTATTGCGCCAGCGCCCATCCTGGCCCCCGGGGGCGTGGGGCTATTGAATACCCTCGCGCCAGCACCCACAACGTACAACAAGCTTCCCAACGGGTGGTTGGAGTTGAGTGCACGCTCGGGCAAGGTGCCATTGACCGTGACCGCCAAGGCAGTCAATGTCAACGACTCGGACGGAACGGTCAAGGCGTACTACTGGAGCACCAATGACAACCAGGAGTCAACTGCTCAGGAAACCAGTTTCACGTTTAGCCAACCGGGCACCTACCAGATCAACCTGTTGATAGAAGACAACCTGGGCGCACGGACAAACCTTTCGCAAAGTGTGTTTGCCTCTCCGTCGAACGTGGTGATTTCTGCCACACCCAAAGTTGGCGTGAGTGGCGGCGTGGGCGTTGCGCTCAAGAACGATGGCAGTTTGTTGACCTGGGGTTCGGGTGGACTGCTGGGCTTCTACGATGAGCAGGCCCAGTGGAGCCATCCCTCAGTAAACCCGCTGCCCATCGCCAACGGCATGACGGGGGTGATTGACGTGCTGGTCTCTGGATGGCAGGTCTATGTGGTCATGGCCGATGGAAGCGTTTCCGCGTGGGGTGGCAATAGTTTTGGGCAGTTGGGCGTGGGCAGCCAAGTTCCGCACTTTGGTCAACCCCAGCTACTCAAGACGCTGCCGGCGGTTAAAGCGATCGCAGCCAATGGAAATTCTGCCGTGGCGGCCACGCGCGATGGGCGCGTGTTTGCATGGGGCGGCAATGTGTACGGTCAGTTGGGCGTGGGTGACAACAAGAACTATCTGGAACCGGTGGAAGTGGCCGGGCTCTCCAGCATTGTGTCCGTCGTTGCCGGGGGAGGTTTTATGGCAGCCCTCAAGTCCGATGGCACCGTTTGGGCATGGGGCGATAACTCGGGATATCAATTGGGAGACAAAACGCGTACTGCTCGCAGTCGACCCATTGAAGTTCCGGGGCTTGTTGCAGTGACGAAATTGTTTGCCAATAACAACAACCTCTTTGCGCAAAAGGCGGACGGAACCATGTGGGTCACCGGTTATGGTCCGGGGCCAGGCGTATCGGGCGACCCGGGTCCCCAAAATGGGCCACGCCATCTGGAGGCTTACGACGGATTTGTGCAACTGGCAGGCAGCTGGGACTTCATGCTCGGTCTCAAGGCCGACGGTACCGTGTGGGTGGGTGGCATGAACAGCTCCAGGGCCCTGGTTTTTCAGGATGGAAGCGATATTGCCGGCATGAAGCAGCTACCCGGAATTACTGGTGTCATTTCTATCACCGCGAACGGTGGGCCCGAGGTGATGTTGGTTCGCCGTGATGGCACGGTGCTGTCCTGGGGTGCAAACACCAATGGGCAACTGGGCGACGGCACGCTGGCCTTTCGCACTACGCCCGTGGTGGTTGTCAATGAAAAATTGGACGGCCCGCTGGACCTGATTCCAGAAGTTCCCAACGCTATTTCGGTGACGGACCTGTCGGCTTTTCAGGTCAAAGTTTCGGTTGAGGCCAGTGTCAGTGCAGGCGTGAATTTCAATAGCGACGACTTGGACAAGGCTGGCAATGTCTTTGTGGTGGCCTATCTGCCCGCGAACTCAAGCCTGCTGGGCGGAACCGTCGCCAGCCAAACCAAGGACAACGCAGTTGGCGTGGTGCCAGCCGTGTTGACCCGCGGTGGCTGGAAGCAAGCCAGCACCACGGCGCCTACCGAGCCGCTGTACACGGGCACTTTGAGCAGTGTTAACAGCACCTTTGCCTTGTATGACGCAACGCAGTTCAACCAGACCAAGGACAACGGCCTGTTCTGTATCGGGTACTCCGGTGCCAGTGCCACCAGTGCCAAGGGACTCATCCGATCCGTGGTCTCGGGCGCGGACACCAGCCTGACCCAGTGTCCGCCTATCCAGATTGGTGCACCGCCCTCCACCAGCGACACCAGCCCACCGAGTTCGCCGCTGAACCTCACCGCCAAAGCCGCTGGCCCCAGCCAGGTGTTGCTGAGCTGGAGCGCAGCGACCGACAACGTAGGCGTAACCCGCTACAACATCTACCGCGGTACCACCATCATTGCCACGCTGGACAACGTCACCAGCTACACCGACTCCGGTCCGCAGGCGTCCACCAGTTACAGCTATTCCATCATGGCCTGCGATGCCGCGTTCAATTGCTCCGGCCAAAGCACCCCGGTGCAGACTGCCACCCCGGCCCAGCCCACGCTAAGCCTGTCAGCCGGCTGGAACCTGGTGGGCAATGGCGGCAGCACCGCCATCAACGTACCACGCATCTTTGGCGACCCCAGCCGGGTGCTATCGATCTGGAAATGGGTCAAGGCAGGAAGCACTCCCAACATCACCTACCCGGCCTGGGCGTTTTACACCCCGCTGCAAAGTGACGGGGGCGCCGCCTATGCCGCCAGCAATGGGTTTGACACCTTTAGCAGCATCGCCAGCGGCGAGGGGTTTTGGGTCAATGCCAAGGTCGCCATGAGTGTTCCGATGACAGCACCGGGCTGGATCCTGTCCAGCGTCTTTGCGCCCGGCCAAAGCAAGGCATTGACCCCGGGCTGGAGTCTGATTGCTACGGGCGAGGCGCAAACTGCCAGTGCGTTCAACAAGGCGATTGGCAGCACCCCCCCGGCAGCGGGAACTACGCCAGTCAACCTCACATCGTTATGGGCATGGCAGAGCAGCGCTCAGCGCTGGTACTTCTATGCACCGAGTCTGGAGGCCAACAGCGGGTTGAATGCATACCTCAACCAGAACAACTATCTGGACTTGGGAAGCGTCAGCTTTGCGCCGACGATGGGTTTTTGGGTGAACCGCTAGCTATGACTGGTTGACGGTGAGACACTCGGAGCCATGCATTCGAATCAGTTGCCCGTCTTTCTGCTCGCTCTGCTTGGCTCTCTTGCGGCGAGTGCTGAAACGGCGACGGTTACCGTCGAAGTGGATGCCGCACAGGTGAGTGGCGTCGTGCGTGATGTGTTTGGTGCCAACAAAAAGCCCACTGCATCGTCCCAAACGCCAGGCACCAGCTGGAATGCAACCACCCTCTACCCCGCGTTCGGCATCACCCAGGTGCGAATGCACGACTCCGGCGTGGACCTGTGCACCAGCTACACAGCGGCAAGCAAACGCAACATGGGCGTCAGCCCGGTGCAAACTGTTCAGGGGTGCACCCTGCAGGGGGTTGACTCACGCCCGCATTTGAACTGGACGCCCACTTCCTCCGCTGATGCCGACCTGAACAACCCGGACAACTACGACTTCACCACAGCCGACGAGGCCTTGCTGGCCGTCATCGCCACCGGAGCGCAGGTCTACCTGAGGCTGGGCGAAAGCTTCAACGGCGCCAACGACACCGACGACCCGGTGGCCTGGGCCAAAGTGGCCACCAATATCTACAAGCATGTCATTGGCGTATTCAAACCCACGGCCGGCATTGCAGTCAATCCGGTCTTTGTGGAAATCTTCAACGAGCCGGATGGTGGATTCTGGGCCGGACCCACGGCCACCTTTCACACTCTGGTCATGGAAACATCCCAGCGCGTACGTGCGACGGCCAGCGCCGCTGGGCGCAGTGTCAAGGTCGGTGGCGCCGGGTTCACCCGCAACGTGCTGGCAAGAAGTACCGAAGCGGGCAATGTAGCCAATGGTTTCATTGCTGCCGTGGGCGCCGCCAACATCGACTTTTTCTCGGCCCACCTCTACAACAGTTGCGCGACCGCCACGCTGGCTTCCTCGGCGACCTATCTGCGCTCGCTACGCAGCTTGGTGAATGCGCAAGGCGGCAGTGACAAGCCGCTGCAGATAACCGAGTGGAACATCGGGCTGGGTTCACAGTGCGGCAATGCGCTCTATGCCGCGCCGCGCACGCAGTCGTTTGCCAGTGGCATTTTGACCCTCATGCAAGACCCGGCTCAAAACATTGAGGCCGCCCACTTCTACACAGCCATGCCCATCATGGCCCTGTTCGACTTCACCACTGTGGCGGGTGCGGTTCGCATCAACCCTTCAGCCTGGTCAATGTGGGCACACTCCCGGCTGCGGGGCGCCAACATGCTGGCGACACAAGTGTGTCCGCAGGGCGCGGCCTGTGTTGCTGGCTACGCGGCAGAATCCACCCCGCTGATGGCGTTGGCAGCCCAGTCTGGCGTTGGCCAAAGCATGGTCATGACGAACGACAGCGCTGTGGCAGTGAGCTACACCTTGCGCGTGAAGGGATTGAGCGCCTCCCAGGTCACGGTAAGCATCAGCACCCCGCCGTCCACTGCCCTGGATTTGCTCACGGTGGGTAACCCCGCCGTGGCCGATGGCACGGCATTGGCGGCATTGTTGGCAGCCGTTCCGAAGGAAACACGAACGGGTTTGTCGGTTAGCGGCGGGTCAGTGGATATTGCCCTCACCCTTCCTGCCTACAGCCTGCAATTGGTAGAACTGCAAAGTGCAAACTCATCCGTGATGGATTTGGGAGCCGGCTGGAACCTGGTTGGCAATGGCAGTAGCGCCGCCATGAACGTGGCCAACCTGTTTGGCGATGCCAGCAAGATTTATAGCCTGTGGAAATGGGTCAAGACCGGTAGTACCCCCAACATCACCTACCCCAACTGGGCGTTCTACACACCGGGACAAACCGACAGTGGTGCAGCCTATGCTGCCAGCAAAGGCTATGACACATTCACCTCTATCGCCAGCGGTGAAGGCTTCTGGGTCAATGCCAAAACACCCTTTAGTGTGCCCATGACAGCACCGGCCTGGATACTCTCCAGCGTCTTTGCGCCTGGCCAAAGCAAGGCACTAACACCGGGCTGGAGCCTGATTGCCACGGGTGAAGCACAAACCGCCAGTGCTTTCAACCAGGCCATGAGCAGCGCGCCCCCGACACCCGGGGTGATACCCATCAATCTGACCGCACTGTGGGCCTGGCAGAACAGTGGCCAGCGCTGGTACTTCTATGCTCCCACCCTGGACGCCAGCGGTGAGTTGAATGCTTACTTGAGCGAGAACAATTACCTGGACTTCGGCAACATCAGCTTCGCGCCGACGATGGGTTTTTGGGTGAACCGGTAGACAGCCGCAACACCCTTGGGTAGCATCGGTGCTCCTATTTACGGGTAACAGTATTTTTTAGGGGGTTTACAAATGAATCGATTGATTGGTGTCGGACGCGTGGGGTTTGTAGTCCTGGTTCTGGCTACGGCCAGTGGTTTCGCGTCTGCGCAAACCCGAGAAGCGCCCAATCTTGAAGGGACATGGTCATATGAATCCGGCAGCGTTCTCATTCGCGCGCGTGCCGGAGATACATTGGAGCTATTTGGTCATGACTCCAACGCGCAGTGGGAATCGCGCTGCCTGCTCAAAGTTGCGAAGCAGTTCCGTTGCGTTGGCACCGGTGTGATATTTGGGTCTAGCGAAGGCAAAGAAAAACAAAATATTCCTTTCATCATCCGATCCACCATGACAATCGACGGTGAGACTATTAAAGACGAATGGGAAACCGAACCTCTTGTAGGCAAGAAGGGGATGAGCCGTACGGATGTACTGAAGCGGATGAAATAGCCTTGGCCGGTGACCCCGTGATGCCTTGGTGCTCGCTCTCCAGCGATGGCGTACGTGAGGACGCCAGACCAGCCTTACCAACTTAAACCGCCAGCTCAATCCCGTTCTGAATCACCCCAATCAGCGAGGCCTGGTTTTCTGGCGACTCCGAGAACCCTAAGAGCGCCTGCTCCCGGCTTTGGGCATGGCTGCTGAGCTGGTTGACCCAATACTCCAGACCCCCTGCGTCGGCGGGCCGGTGCAAAGCATTGGTGTACAGCAGGTTGGCAAAGACGCTGTCCGTGGTGGAGGTGCCGTACAAGGTTTGGAACTCTGTGCTCTTGATGAATGCAGCCGCCACCGCCAGCATGGTCATTCCCGCGTCCACGCCATTGACCCAGCCTGTCAGTCCTGTTTTGTCGGGTGTGCGGTTGAAGGCGGCCTGGTACAGCCGATAGGTTTGGCCAGCATTGCCACTCGTATCGAATGCCAATATGGCATCGTCAAACTTCAGCCGCTCCACGTTGGTCAGAGTGTCCGTTGCGTCGGTGCCACCGCTGACGGTGACGTTGCCACTGGTGTTGGCCGTCGTGTAGGTGGCGCGTTTCCCACTGTAGATGGCCGTATCCAAACCGCCACCCCCGTTGATAGTGTCGCTACCAGCACCACCCGTGATGGTGTCATTGCCAATGCCGGCATTGATGGTGTCATTGCCCGCACTGGTCACAACCGTATCGTTGCCGACGCCGCCAATCACACTGTCATTGCCACTGGTACCGGTAAAGCTCTGCCCTTTCGCCGATCCTGCAGCCTGGGTTGTGGTGGCATAGACAACACCGTTGGTGATGGCGGGCAACACCGAAGCTTTGTTCTCTGCGGACTCCGAGAACCCCACCAGCACCTGGGCACGGGTTTGCAGCTTGCTGGTGAGTTGGTTGACCCAGTAGTCCAGGTCAGAGGCCGGAGCCGAGCGGTGCAGGGTATTGGCGTAGAGCAGAGATACAAACTGCGCGTCAGTCGGGCTGGCGCCATACAAACTCTGAAACTCGGCGCTGGCCATAAAACTGGTGGCAACTTGAGCGGCTGTCAGGCCGCCGTCCATGGCGGCAATCCAGCCGCCCAAGCCACCCAGATCGGGTGTGCGATTGAACGAAGCCTGGTACAGACGGTAGGTCTGACCGGCGTTGCCATCCAGATCGAGGGCGAGGTTCGCGTCAGCGAACTGCAGGCGTTCGATGCTGGTGAGTTTGTCCGTTCCATCCGGCCCTGCGATGGTGTGTCCGGTCATCGTTGTCACAACGCTGTAGGCTGCCATGCGGGCGGTGTAAGCAGCAGTGTCGGTGCCGGCTTTGCCGTCTATGTCATCGTTGCCTGTGGTGCCAGTGAGGAGGTCACTGCCCGTGGTGCCCACGACATTGGGCGTCGAGGTACCGGGGGTTGGAGGTGGATCAAAGGTAGCCACGATGGTCTCCCAAATTTGGTTGTCCAGCACAGGGCCGGGGTCTTCTATCGCGGTAAGCATAAACCACAATGCCAACCAGCTTTGAGAAAACGTCACCGCCTGGCGCAACAAGTTGCATTGTTGTGATGCAAGATGCCAAGTCACAGACCATTCCAGGGCATGACATCAACACCTTCACGGGCGTACCTTGAAGTCAGTGGTGGGCTGAGTGCTTATTTGAACGAGATGAACTTCCTGGACCTGAACAGTGTCAGCTTTGCCCCGACTACCGGGTTCTGGGTGAACCGGCCTTAGCGAGCTTGCAGGCGCTATGAAATGCATAGCTGGTTGCGCAATGAATACGGGCGCTAGGGGCTATTTTTCTAGGCAGATTCAAGTACAAAGTGCAACGGAATGCAGTGTAAGTGGTCTCACAGGTAGGTTGTAGAACACCTCATGCGGTGTGCGATAGCCCAGGCACTTTCGAGGCCGGTGATTGAGCAGGTACACCGCTTCATCGACCTGAC
>CAJAVE010000154.1 GCA_903945325.1 uncultured beta proteobacterium
GTTTTCGTCCTGGCGGTAGTACTTGATCCAGGCGTCAAAGCTGGCCTGGGCGACCGTCTGCACCTTGCGCCCTGGCGTCTGCGCCACGCCGTTCACTGTTTTGGTCAGTAGCTTGAGGTAGGTGGCGTTGTCGATCAGGCCTGCGCGGCGCAGCAACAAGTCATCGTAGTAGCTGGTGAAGCCTTCAAAGAACCACAGCAACTCGGTGTAATTCTCCTGGGTGTAGTCGTAAGTGGCCAACTCGTTAGGGCGCAGGCGTTTGACGTTCCAGGTGTGGAAATATTCGTGACTGATCAGCCCCAGTAGTGTGGTGTAACCCTCGGGTTGCTTGTGGGTAGTGGGTGCAAGCGTGGTGCGCGGCAGCCGCGGCAAGTCCTGGCGTTTGCAGATCAGCGCGGTGGAATTGCGGTGCTCCAATCCGCCGTAACCGTCGGCCATGGCGTTGAGCATGAATACATAGTTGATATACGGAATAGGGCTCTTGAGCCCGTGCTTATTGCGCAAGCCGCTATGATTTTTGACACTTTCACCATGCCAGAAGCGGATTTCCTGTTCGCAAATAGCTTGCGTGTCGGCCAGTAGTTGGGCCCCGTCGAAACTGGGCGGCGCGCCGGCCACCACAAAGCGGTGCGGTATGCCGCAAGCAGTGAAGCTGCCGCTCCAGAACGGCCCCAGCTCGAACGGGCAATCCACCAATGTGTCGTAGTTTTCAGCGCGGTAGCTGCCAAATCCTCGCTTATCGACTTTTACCGCGTCAGCCCCAGTCGCTACAGACCAATGTGCTATTGATTTAGAAGCAATCAGTTCCAGCATGTGCGGTTGGTCTTGCTGGCCCTCCACCAAAAGGCACAGGCTGGTGCCATTGAAAAAGCCGCGCGTGGCATCCAGCCAGGCGGTGCGCACCGAGGCGTCGTTGGCATACACCTCGTACTGCACCACGAGCGGCTTGCCCGGCGCGCAGTCCACGCTCCACGTGGCTTTGTCCAGTTGCTGGAAAGCCACTGCACGTTTGCCCTGGCGGCATGTCAGGTTCTGCAGGTTTTTGGCGAATTCGCGAACCAGATAGCTTCCCGGAATCCAGGCTGGCAAGCGCAGAGTCTGGCTCTCGGCAGGTGCGGTGACGGTGAGCGTGACGCCAAAAAGGTGGGCATGCAGGTCGGCTACCTCAACCGTGTAGTGGACGCGGCCCATGGAATCAGCCTTTGGCATCGCTCAGCAATTTCTCAACTTGTTTGGCATCCACTGCGCCAGGAACCCGTGACCCGTCAATGAAAAGGAGAGTCGGCGTACCGGTGATTTTGTGGGTGCGGCCCAGTTCCACATTGCGCGCCAGCGCCGTGGTGTCGCAACCCGCTGCAGCGGCAGGAACTTGCAGGTCGCGCACCATGTAGTCCTGCCAGGCCTTGCCCTGGTCTTTGGCACACCAGATGGCTTTGGACTTGTCGCTGGAATCTGCACCCAGAATGGGATATAAAAACATGTAGATGGTGACGTTGTCCACCTTTTGCAGGTCACGTTCAAAGCGCTTGCAATAGCCGCAGTTGGGATCTTCAAAAACGGCCAGGCGACGCTTGCCATTGCCGCGTACGATGGTGAAGGCGTCCTTGAAAGGCAGTTCTTCGAATTTGACCGCGGTGAGTTTGGTAACCCGTTCTTCGGTCAGGTTGCGCTTGGCGCGCAGGTCAATGATGTTGCCTTCTATCAAGTAGTTGCCTTGGGCATCGGTGTAGTAAATATCAGCGCCATTGACGCGCAATTCAAATAGGCCAGGGATGGGTGTCTTGCTGATTTCATCAATGCTCTTGAGCTGAGGCAGGCGCTCAGCAAGACTTTTCCGGATGGCCGCTTCTTGTGCCAGGACGCCACTGCACAGCACAACCAGGGCGCTGGCCAACAGGGATTTAAAAATGATTTTCATGACTGCTTTTTACCTTGAATGACGGGTTTGCCGTGTGCGCCCATGGCGCGCCGTGCAACCCATTGTTTGATCGGTCCACTACTCTCAAATCGGTTCATGCCCCAGTTGCGCATGGCCTGCAATGCCGGATGGGGGTTGGTAAACAATTGCTGTAGCACATCGTTGGCCTGCCCCATCACCGCAAAATCGGCCTTGCGCGCCCGCTCGTACTGGCGCAGCAGTTTGGGATCCGCCACACTGCGCCAATAGGCCCGCTCGGTCAACACCCGCACCAGCTCGGCCCCATCGGCCAAGCCCATATTCAATCCCTGGCCCGCCAGCGGGTGCATGTTGTGTGCAGCATCTCCCGCCAGCACCCATGCACCCTGTGCCGCTACGCCGGTCCAGCGCCGGGCCTGCGCCTGTTGCAGTGCCCACGTTTTTCGCTCGCTGACCAGAGCCACAGCCCCCATCATGCCGTGGCTGGCCAGTTCCAACGCCTTGCAAAAATCCTCAGGTGTTGCGTTTTGCAACTCTTTCGCACGCAGCGGACTGACAGACCACACGATGGCGCATAAGTTCCCGTGCGGTCCGTCCATTGGCAAAAATGCCAGGATTTCACCCTTGTGAAACCACTGACGCGCCACTTGGGCGTGCGCGTTGGCACATTGCACCCGCGTGGCCAATGCCCATTGGTCGTAGGGTTTGACATCCCACTGCACGCCCAATTCCTGTCGCGAATGACTGGCGCGGCCTTCACACACCACGGTCAGCGTTGCGCGTTTCGGCTCGGTCATCACTTCAATCAGCGGCTGAAAGCGCACGGCCTCTGCCAGGCGGGCCTCCAGCACGGGCACATCCACGATCCAGTTCAGGGCTTCTGCCGGGGTGTCGCTCGCGTTAAATGCCACCTGCCCGCCGCTGTCTCCATGCACCTGCATGGCCAGTACGGGTGTCGCGTGCTGCTCGTCAGGCCAGCAGCGCACCGCCTCCAGCAGTTGGCGCGAGGGCAGGCTGAGCGCGTAGGCGCGCACGTCCGATGCCCCGCTGGTCGCAGAAAGGGGCGCGTCGCAGGCAACCAATGCCACCCGCAATTGCTTGCCCGCCAGATGCAGGGCCAGTGTGCGCCCAACGATGCCTGCGCCCCGAATACAGATGTCAAACGGTCTTGTCATGGGTAAAGATTGTAGAAGGCGGGTCAGGTTGCTTGGACTTTGTTCCCCGTTGCAGCAGGAATGGCAGCCTTGCACCGATACTTCATGCCTTCGGTCTGACTAGGAGTTGTATGGATTTACCGGACATTTTCAAACAGTATTGGCCGTTCCTGGCACTGGCGCTCTGGTTCGCCTACAAATGGTGGAACTCCAGAAGGGTGGTGGCCATGCTGCCGGAACTTCGCAAGAATGGCGCGCTATGGGTCGACGTCCGGTCGGCAGCCGAGTTTGCAAGCGCGAACGCCCCCGGAACCATCAACATCCCCTTGCCCGAATTGGGTAGCCGACTCGGTGAGATACCCAAGTCCTCCCCGGTTGTGGTTTGCTGTGCAAGCGGAACGCGAAGCGGCATGGCAAAACTGTTGCTCAAGAAGAATGGCTACCGGGATGTTCACAACATTGGGGCCTGGAGCAAGTTCCCGACGCAATCTTCTTAGCGATTGCTGATAAGTACAATTGGCGCCAGTTTCCCTAGGCTAATCAAGGATATTTTCATGAGTTTGAAGTGCGGCATCGTTGGCCTTCCCAACGTCGGTAAATCCACGTTGTTCAACGCCCTGACCAAGGCAGGCATTGCTGCGGAGAATTACCCTTTTTGCACGATTGAGCCCAATGTGGGCATCGTCGAAGTTCCCGATGCGCGCATGGCGCAACTCGCCGTCATCGTCAAGCCCGAGCGCATGGTGCCGGCCGTGGTGGAATTTGTCGACATTGCGGGCCTGGTGGCCGGGGCCTCTACCGGCGAGGGTTTGGGCAACAAGTTTTTGGCCCACATCCGCGAGACTGATGCCACCATCAATGTGGTGCGCTGTTTTGAAGACGACAACGTGATTCACGTGTCCGGCAAGGTGGACCCGATCTCCGACATCGAAGTGATCCAGACCGAACTGTGCCTCGCCGATTTGGCAGCCGCAGAAAAAGCCCTGCACCGTGTCACCAAGACGGCACGCTCGGGCGACAAGGAGTCCATCAAGCTGGTCGCCATTCTGGAGAAGTGCCAGGCCGCGTTGAACGAGGCCAAACCGGTTCGCACACTGGACTTCACCAAAGAAGAGTTGCCCTTGTTACAACAATTTTTCTTTATCACGGCCAAGCCGGCCATGTTTGTGGCCAACGTAGCCGAAGACGGCTTTGCCAACAACCCCATGCTGGACCGCCTGACCGCCTATGCCACCGCGCAGAACGCGCCCGTGGTGGCCATCAGCGCCAAGCTCGAAGCCGAAATGTCGGAGATGAGCGACGAAGACCGCCAGATGTTTCTGGAAGAGTTGGGTCTGCATGAGCCCGGCCTGAACCGCCTGATCCGCTCGGCCTACAAGCTGCTGGGTTTGCAAACCTACTTCACCGCCGGTGTGAAGGAAGTGCGCGCCTGGACCATCCACGTGGGCGACACCGGTCCGCAGGCTGCTGGCGTGATCCACACTGACTTTGAGAAGGGCTACATCCGTGCCCAGACCATTGCGTTCGATGATTTCATCACCTACAAGGGCGAGCAGGGTGCCAAGGATGCCGGCAAGATGCGCGCCGAAGGCAAGGAATACGTCGTCAAGGATGGGGATGTGATGAACTTCCTGTTCAGTTCCTGAGCGAATTTTTAAGCCTTTTTGGCCTCTAGCCCCCGTGTACATTGCGCAGACAGCTATTAATTGTGTAGCAAAATCTGCGCAAATTGACTCTCTCACCAGAGCTTGACCAGCCCCGTCAGTGCGGCAGTCATCGTCACATACCGCGCAAACTTGCCGATGGCCATGTAAGCCAGACACTGCCAGAACGGCAGCTTGAGCCAGCCCGCCACCGCGCACAGCGGGTCGCCCACGATCGGCAGCCAGGCCAGCAGGCAGGCTTTTGGCCCCAGCTTTTCGAGCCATGCCAATGCCTTGGTGTGCGTCGATGAATGCCGGTATTTGTCGACGGCTTGATGCGCGCCGTACCCCATCCACCAGTCCACTGCGCCCCCCAGTGTGTTGCCAACGGTGGCCACCAGCACCACAGGCCAGAATTGTTCGGGGTTCAGCTGCACCAAGCCAAAGACCAACGGTTCAGAGCCCAGTGGCAGCAGGGTGGCTGATAGGAAGGCCACCACGAACACGGTGCTCAGACCGTACTGCGGCAACGACAGCAGGGCAAGCAGCGGGTTGATCCAGTCGGGCATATCGGCAGTGTAGGCTGCACGTTGGCTGGTCATGGGGGGTACATCGAAAGTATTTTTCCGAATTTCAATTGCTGAAATTTTAGGCAGCTAGAATGGTCACCGACCCGCGTCACCGCCTCCCAAACCTACCCCATTTCCCACCGACATCCGCATGCACATCGGCCACTTCGCTATGGCGAATCCCCTGTTTGTTGCACCCATGGCGGGCGTGACGGACCGGCCTTTCCGCCAGCTCTGCAAGCGCCTGGGCGCAGGCTATGCGGTCAGTGAAATGGTGACCTCGCGGCGTGACCTGTGGGACACCCTCAAGACGTCACGCCGTGCCAACCACGATGGTGAGCCTGGCCCCATTGCGGTGCAAATTGCCGGTACCGAGGCGCAGATGATGGCCGACGCGGCGGTCTACAACATCGAGCGCGGCGCGCAAATCATCGACATCAACATGGGTTGCCCGGCCAAGAAGGTCTGCAACAAGTGGGCCGGCTCGGCCCTGATGCAGGACGAGGCGCTGGCCCTGTCCATTGTCGACGCCGTGGTGGCGGCCTGTGCCCAGCGCAACGTGCCGGTCACCTTGAAGATGCGCACCGGTTGGTGCCAGGCGCACAAAAATGCGGTCACGCTGGCGCGTACGTTTGAGGCGGCGGGCGTGCAGATGCTGGCCGTGCATGGCCGCACCCGCGAGCAGGGCTACAAGGGCGCAGCCGAGTACGACACCATTGCTGCCGTCAAGGCTGCGGTGCAGATTCCGGTGGTGGCCAATGGCGACATCACCTCTCCCGAAAAGGCGCGTGATGTGCTGCGGGCCACAGGGGCGGATGCCATCATGATTGGCCGCGCCGCGCAGGGCAGGCCGTGGATATTCCGCGAGATTGCCCATTTCCTGGACACGGGCACCCACCTGGCGCCACCGCTGGTGAGCGAAGTCAAGCGCCTGCTGGTGGAGCATCTGCATGACCACTACAGTCTGTATGACGAATTCATTGGCGTGCGCTCGGCACGCAAACACATTGGCTGGTATGTGCGCGACCTGCCCGGTGGTGAGGCCTTTCGCAGCGCAATGAATGCGTTGCAGGACAGCGTGGCCCAGGTGGCTGCGGTAGAACGATTTTTTGATGGTTTGAACGAGACGATGGACCGCATACCGGCAAACGGCGGTGTGGCCAACACGATAGGACGAGACATGACGGAATGTGTTGTATGAGCAAGAAGCTCCTGGAAGAAAGCGTACGCACCAGCCTGGAAGGCTACTTTCGCGACCTGCGTGGCACCGAGCCCGGCGGCATGCATGACATGCTGGTGCGCGCCGTAGAAAAACCGCTGCTGGAAGTGGTGATGGCACAGGCCGATCACAACCAGTCCAAGGCCGCGCAGTGGCTGGGGTTGAACCGAAATACCCTGCGCAAGAAGCTGCTGGAACACCGACTGATTGATTGATTTTTTAACTTAGCCCACTCCACCATGAACGCACTTCTCTCTGTCTCTGACAAAACCGGCATCGTCGAATTGGCGCAGGCGCTGCACGCACAGGGCATCAAACTGCTCTCCACCGGCGGCACCGCCAAGTTGCTGGCCGAGAAAGGCCTGCCGGTGACCGAGGTGGCCGACATGACGGGCTTCCCCGAAATGCTGGACGGCCGCGTCAAGACCCTGCACCCGCGCGTACACGGTGGCTTGCTGGCCCGCCGCGATGTGCCCGCCCACATGGCCGCGTTGGCCGAACACCAGATTGACACCATCGACGTGCTGGTGGTGAACCTGTACCCGTTTGAAGCCACCGTGGCCAAGCCCGGCTGCACGCTTGAAGATGCTATCGAGAACATCGACATTGGCGGCCCGGCCATGGTGCGCAGTGCCGCCAAGAACTGGAAAGACGTCGCGGTGCTGACCGATGCGTCGCAATACGCCACGGTCATTGCCGAGTTGACGTCAGCCGGAAAGGTCAGCGACAAGACCAAGTTTGCTCTGGGCGTGGCCGCCTTCAACCGCATCAGCCAGTACGACGGCGCCATCAGTGACTACCTCAGTTCGGTGCAGGTGGGTGACGAACTGCCCGCAGGCGATGCGGCGCCCACGCTGAGCCGCTTTCCAGCCCAGTTCAACGCGCAGTACACCAAGGTGCAAGACATGCGCTACGGCGAGAACCCGCACCAGCAGGCGTCCTTCTACCGCAACGCCAGCCCGGCGCTGGGCGCACTGTCCACCGGCGTGCAGTTGCAGGGCAAGGAGCTGAGCTACAACAACATTGCGGATGCCGATGCAGCGTGGGAATGCGTGAAGAGTTTTCAGGCAACTGCCTGCGTCATCGTCAAGCATGCCAACCCTTGCGGCGTGGCGGTGGGCGCAACGGCCCTGGAGGCCTACAGCAAGGCCTTCCAGACCGACCCGACCTCGGCCTTTGGCGGCATCATCGCCTTCAACTGCCCCGTGGACGGTGCGGCGGCCCAGGTGGTGGCCAAACAGTTTGTCGAAGTGCTGATGGCCCCCGCCTTCACCCAGGACGCACTGGACGTGTTCAAGGCCAAGGCCAATGTGCGCCTGCTGCGCATCGCCCTGCCCGAAGACCGCGCCGACATCCTGAGCGCCGGGCGCAACAGCCTGGAGTTCAAACGCGTGAGTGGCGGCCTTCTGGTGCAGGAGTCCGACAACCACATCCTGCACCTGACCGACCTGAAAGTGGTGACCACCGTGCAGCCAACGCCTGAGCAACTACAGGACCTGCTGTTTGCCTGGACGGTGGCCAAGTACGTCAAGTCCAACGCCATTGTGTTCTGCAAGGATGGCATGACCATGGGCGTCGGTGCGGGGCAGATGAGCCGCCTGGACTCGGCCCGCATTGCCAGCATCAAGGCGGGTCACGCCAACCTGTCACTCGCGGGCACGGCGGTGGCCAGCGATGCCTTCTTTCCGTTCCGGGATGGCCTGGACGTGGTGGTCGATGCAGGCGCCACTTGCGTCATCCAGCCCGGTGGCTCCATGCGTGACGACGAGGTGATTGCCGCCGCCAATGAGCGTGGCGTCGCCATGGTGTTCAGTGGTGTGCGCCACTTCCGCCATTGATTTTGTAAGTCAAAGCTAACTCCAGCCCATGTGGAGTATGCGCAACCAGCTATAAAAAATATAGCAAATTTGCGGATGTCTTCGTTTGGCTGGTGAATGTGTTCCGTCACCGGACCAGCTGCAAAATCACATTGCGCAGAACGGCGGGGCGCACCGGTTTTTGCAGGAAATGGATTCCTGCGTCGTGGCACACGTTCGCCAGGTTGCTTTCAACGTCCCCACTCATGAGACAGGCGGGGATATCCAATTGGGCCTCTTCGCGTATCCATTGCACGGTGTCAAGTCCGTTTTCACCTGCGCGCAAGCGGTAGTCGCTCAAAATGAGCTGAGGGCTCATACCTGAGCGCATTTGCGTTATCGCTTCCTGCGCACCGTCGGCGATTGCCACCTCACAGCCCCAGGATGACAGCACCATGTGCAGTGCCTGGGCGACCAGCACATCGTCCTCAATGACCAGCACGCGCACACCCTGCAGGTTGTTCATCGGCCAGGCGCTACTGTCGTCCGGGAGGATTTGGTCGTTTAGGCTGAGCGCGAGTGGAAGTTCAATGCTGAAGCAACTGCCCCGACCCAGCACTGACTTGACGCCCACCGTGTGCCCCAGCAGCCGGGCGGTACGGTCGACAATACCCAGGCCCAGGCCCAGGCCCTTGCTGCGATCCCGTTCGCTGTTGCTCACCTGAAAAAACTCTTTGAAGATGTCTTTCTGGTGGCGTGGTGCGATGCCCACGCCCGTGTCCCACACCTCGATTCGTGCAAAGCGGCGGCCCTGTACCGCCCTGCACGCCAACAGAATTCCACCCTGCTCGGTGTAGCGCAGCGCGTTTTGAAGCAGGTTTAACAGCATGCGAGTGAGCAAGGCCGGGTCGCTCAGTACCCACAAGGGACTCTGGTGAATGCGCATCTCCAGCGATTTGGCATCGGCCTGAGCCTGCAACCCAGGCAGTAACGGTGCAAACAGCTCGGCGACAGAAAAGGCCCGGATCGAGATCTTCACCGAGTGCGTTTCCAGCTGTGCGATGTCCAGCAGGGAATCGAGCAAATCCTGTTGTGCCTGTACGGACGCGTGCAGGTGGTCCAGCACCTTTGTTTCCTCTGCACCGTGTGGAAATTGCATCAGGCGCCCCAGAAACATGCCCAGTGCATGTGACGGCTGGCGCAAGTCATGGCTGGCAGCGGCCAGAAACCGGGACTTCGTGCGTGTGGCTTCCTCGGCTGTCTCCTTTTGGGCACGCAGGTCCTGGGTCGCTTTGTCGACACGGTACTCCAGCAGTTGTTGGCTATCCTGCAGGCGTTGGGCCATGTTGTTGAGACCCCTTTGCAGAGCGGAAAATGGATCGTCAGCGTGCACCAAAGCCCGGAACCCGAGCTCTCCATTTTCCAGGCGTTCAACCTGGCGTGACACCCTTTGTATCGGCTGTATCACTCCGCGAGCGATCAAATAAGCCACCAATGCCCCCAACAACAGCCCACCTGAGGTAATGAAAAACCCGAGCATCAGCATGCTGTGCTCCCGTGCCACCAGCGAATGGCGGCTCATGACCAGTACCACATGCCCTAGCCCTTGGGCCGCTGCCGGGGGCGTTCGCTCGGTCACTTCAAACACGTCATCCAGCTCAATCTGGCTGCTGTGCACCGGTTGGACCAGAATATCCAGGTCGCTGGTTTCGTCGTGGGTACTGCTCTCCTGCATGCCCATCACGGGATACCTTGCCAACGGCGCGCCCACCCGTATGAGGCGGTTGCCGTGGCTGTCGAAAATATCCACCGAACGCACATCGGGTTCCTTGGTTGCACCCAGGCTGATCGCGTGAAGCTGCGCCACATTGGCGGAAAAAATGCCGTACTCACTGGCGCTGGCCAATTGCCGGGCCAGGGCACGCGAGCGCTGTTGGTACGCGTCGTTGAGGTCACTGGAGCGACCCAGCAAAAATGCCGCTGACAAGCCAATCCCCACCATCAGCGCCGGCAGCCATGCGGCCAGCATGACGCGGGTGCGGATGTCGGACCACTTCATTTTGACTGCTCTAGACGCTTGAGCCGCTCGGTCAAGGTTGGCGCATCAATGTCCAGATTCATGGATCGCGCAAGTGACATATTCACATCGATCCTGAAGTCGAGCGGGTATTGGGGCGCAGGCAGTTCTTTGCCCTGCAATACTGCGCGCGTGAGTTGGGCGGCCTGCTGTCCGACCTGGGCTGGTGTGGAGTAGATTGCCATCAGGGCGCCTGCCTTGACATACGCTGGCGAAAAGCTCACCAAGGGCACGCCCGCGCGCAAGGCAGAAAGAAGAATATTTTGCAAGCTCCCACTGTTGTAGATCTGGGGATCCGGCAGGGCCAGCAAAACCTGGCTTGCCTCCAGAAGCACCTGCAATTTGGCAAAAATCGACTCATTTTCAGCGATCAGGGTTTGCGTTAAGCCGAGCGACCGCCTGCGCCGCTCTTCTTCCAGCAGCGCTACATGCGCACTGCTATGCCCCCCCAGCAAGACACCAATCCGCGTGCGCTGGGGTAAGGCGAGTTGGATGAGGTCCAACTGACGCCCAAAAGCCTGGTTCAGGAAAATCGCAGACATTGGACTCGCGCCTTTGCGCGGGAGGCTGCGCACAATTTGTTCGAAACTTTGACTGGGCACAAAAGCGCACAAGACCGGAACCCGCGTTTCGCTGCGTGCCAATTCTGTTGCGGCGCCAACGCCCAAGGCCAGCACCAGTTGCCCGGCGTGTGTGGCAGAGGCGCGAGCCTCAGCAAGTGTCAGGTACTGAACGTTGCTGCGCGAAACGCCACCTCGCTCCAGCTCGGCTGTGAAAACTTCGGCAGCCTCCGTGAAAGCAGCATTGCGCTCGGCACTGACGATCAATACCGGAACTTGCGCAGCATGCAGCCAGTGCGGCACACACAAAAGCCATGCGCACAAAAGCGCCAGCCCGAGCGTTCTACGTGACCTGGACATGGGCTCAGTTCTCGAGCCTCAGCATCACGTAGGCTTGTCGCACGAATTGAAAGTTGGGGGCGTAGTCCGGGTACGCAGGCCCGATGTTTTGCACCACAAGAGACAGCTCACCTTTGCGTGAACCCCAATGTAATTCTTTGGCAATGCGCAGGTCGGTGCGGTTTACTTCTGGCCCAGGCACTCCGACGTAGGGCATCTCCTGCACAGCGTCCGTGTGACTGTGCATCAGGCTGAAGTGAATGCCCGGTGCAAACCGCTGCGTGACCATGAGCGAGTAGCTGGTGGATGGTTTGCGCGGGTAGAGCTGGCCGTTGTCGATCCACAGATGCCCCACGGTCCATTGTCCGTCGTGCCAGGGGCGCCACTTGAGCTGGAACTCTCTTCCAAAGCTATTGCGCGGGGCTGTGAGGTCGCTCCAGTTGCCACCGGGAATGTTGGCGTAATACTTTGTGTAGCCGTTCGAGGCTTTTTTCTCTTCGATGATGTTGGTGCTGGTCTCATCGAAAATGCGCACATCGATATCAAGCTGAAGGTTGTTGAAAGTGCCCAGGTAACCAATTTCACGGCTGACAATGGATTCCGGTGCAAGGTTCCCGCGGGACTGGTAGTTCAGGTATTCCCCGCCCGGAAAACCGACCGCTGCCAGCGATGCCGCGCGGTACACCTGGTGGCTGAAGTTCTCGAACGTGCCGGGTGGGCGATAGGCCCGTGATGTGCCATAGCGCAAGGTTTGTCCGGGCAACGGGTGCCAGTTCAGCATGGTGCGAGGCGAGGTCGTATCGCCTGACACCGAGTTGCGCTCCAGCATGCTGCCGGCATTGAGCACCAAGCTGGGCACGATGTGCCATTCGGCGTTGAAAAACACCCGGTAGAAATTGGTTTCCAAGGACGCGTCGGTGTCGTACAAGGCGCGGGAGATGACGCCCTCCTGGCGTAGCTCCGCACCCCAGATCCATCGTAAATCGGGGCGAATGCGCACGGTGTGCTGTGCCATCAGCGCGTCGCTGCTGGAGCGCCCCCCCATGTTCATCAGCACATCGGTGAATGTGGTGTTGGGGACCTGGTTTTTGATGGACTCCTCCATGTGTGAATACTGCAGTGCAAAGTCTTCATTCACATTCAGGACGCGGCTCCAGTCCAATTGGACAAATGACGTGTCTATTCCCAGGTTGCGCAAACCCGCATCATCACTGCCCTCGGTACCGACGCCGGCAGTGATGGCGGACTTGCCGGCTCGAACGTCCAGGCGGTCACGGTCCGTGGTTTGCAGGGTACCCCGAAAGTTGAGACGGTCCACACGGTCACGTCCGCCAGCACCCCGTAACCCGTCATCGATGCGCTGGTCCGCGGTGAGACGGAAACGTGCCTGGTTATCGCCCCAGCCCAAGCGCACCAACGTATCCTTGATGCCGTTGTCACCGATTGCGATGTGGGCAGTGCTACCCATTGTGTCCAAGGTATCACGCGTGACGATGTTGATCATGCCCAGAAACGCGCGCGCGCCGTAGGCCGCCGCATTGGTGCCACGAATGACCTCGATGCGTTCGATGTCATCCAGGGCCACGGCTTGCAGACCTGGCCCAGTGCTGCCCCACAGAAAGGGCGAATAAACCGAGCGTCCGTCAACCAATACCTGCACCCGGTTGGAGTAGTCCTTCAGGCTGGCGTGGTAGCTGGCTTGCGGCGCATTCGATTCAAAGGACGTGCTGACTTCAAAACCTGGAACGTAGCGCAACAAATCGGCTACATCGCGGGCCCCCGTGCTGCGAATCATGGCACGGTCCAGTATGGTCACTGAACCCGGCGTTTCATCCAGACGTTGCGGCATGCGTGAGACCGACAGCACAATGGGGACATCATTCAGAAACTCTCTTTCCGAGAGTGGCGGCATGTTTTGCGCGTGACCCGGCGGAAGAAACCACATCAGCGTCATTGCGAACAGGGGAGCGTGGCAGCGCCACTTTTCAACCGGTGGAGAACGGCGCTCGCCACTGGCGATTTGGTTTTCTTTTCGCATTGGGTTTGAACTCCGGATGAGTGGGGTGTCAGTGGGTTTTAGCCCCGTGCCAGGGTCAATGTCCACACAGAACGGCGTCCCATTTTCGACTGAAAATGGAGCGGTGAGTGAATCAGTTCCGAAACCCTGTTCGCAATTGCCAGGTAACGATCAGAACGCTTGCTGGGGTCACTTGGCATGCCATGGTGGGTATCCCATACTTGCAGGAGCACGTGGCTGCCGCGCTGGCGCACGCCCAGCAAAATGCCTCCCTGGTTTGTTTGGGCAATCGCATGGATGAGCAGTTTGCGCAAAATCAACAGAACCAATTTCGGATCGCTATTCACACAAACGTCCGTTGGCGGGCAGTACAAACTGAAGCGCAAATTTCTGGAAATGGCTTGTGGTGTGAACTCCGCTTCAAGGGTGTGGAGAAGTGCAGTGAGTTTGAATGGTCTTTGCTCGACGGGTATTGCGGCGGCGTCAAGGCTGGACACCTCCAGCAGGTTGTCCACCAGGTGTCGCAGCGATTGCATCGATTGGTCCAGGCACTGGACCGCCTTTAACGGCTGCGGACTCAACGGCGAGTGGAGCAGGTTGTCAATGAAGAGTGCGGCCGCCTGCAAGGGCTGTCGCAAATCGTGAACGGCAGTAGCAAACACTTGCATTTGCGCTCTAGTTTGATCTCCTTCAATGGCTTTGATCGTACGAATGCTCCATCCAGCAATCGCAAGTACGACCAGAAGGGATACCAAGCCAACCCACAAAATCGATTGGGCTCCAGAGGGCCTGTCGTCGATAACCAGTGCGTAGCCAAGGCCAGTCGCAACACTGATGACGACCGCCGTTGCAACGGCTGCAACCTGCAGGGTCCGTGAGGCAGTACGGTGGTGGTCGGCAGGGCGCATGGTCAGAAAATACCCAATTTCCGCGCCGCCAGAACCGCTTCTGTGCGGGTATGCACTTCCAGCGTACGAAAGATCATTTTCAGATGGGTTCGTACCGTATGGTCGCTCATACCCAAATTCGCCGCGATCTCTTTGTTCACCATGCCCTGGCACAACAGGCGCAGCACGTCCCTTTGTCGCGGAGTCACATGGGCGCTGGGCAACGCGGGGGCCAGATCTTCAGGAAAATGAGAATGGCCTTGGAGCACTGCTTGCAAGGCCTGCAGCATGGCGTCCGTAGCGGTGGTCTTGATGAGATAGCCCTTGGCGCCTTTCGCACGGGCTTCATTCATCGCGTCATACACGTCGCTGCCGGTAACCACCACCACCGGTACGTTGGCATACTTCTTTTGAAGTGGACGCAGGCCATCCAATCCATTCATGCCCTGCAAATTCAAGTCGAGCAGAATCAGGTCGAATGGATTTGAGGGGGATACGTCTTGCGCTAACGCAGTTTCCAGACTGCTGGCTTCAGCCACCTGAACTTCAGGGTCCAATCGTTGGAATAGAAGCGACATGCCAGCCCTGAACAGCGCATGGTCATCAATCAATAGAATGTGCATCGTTTTTCCAAAGCCCGTTTTTAGAACAAAATTGGCCTCTATACCCCGTCAATACTGCGCAACTAGCTACTAAAGTTATAGCATATTGAAAATATCGGTCGCTGCGGAAATGGTCTCTGCAATGTCGGCATCGGTGTGCGCGGCGCTCATGAATCCGGCCTCGTACAGCGCGGGTGCAAAGTACACGCCATGGTCTAGCATGCCGTGGAACAGGGTATTGAAGCGCTTGTTGTCGGTGGTCATGACCTTGGCATAGTTCTGCGGCAAGGCATCGAACAGAAAAAAGCCGAACATGCCGCCCTCGCTGTCCACGCTGAAGGGCACGCCGGCCTGGTCGGCTGCGCTTTTCAGGCCCGCCATCAGTTTTTTGGTCTTGGCGTCCAGTGCGGCATAGAAGCCGGGCTTACGAATTTCGCGCAAAGTGGCCAGGCCGCAGGCGGTCGCGACCGGGTTGCCAGACAAAGTGCCGGCCTGGTAGACCGGACCCAACGGTGCGAGTTGTTCCATGACGGCGCGCTTTCCGCCAAAGGCCGCCAGGGGCATACCGCCGCCAATGACCTTGCCCATGACCGTGATATCCGGTTCGAAGCCGGGAATGGAGCGGGCGTACACACCCTGTGCGCTACCCAGTGCCACCCGGAAACCGGTCATGACTTCGTCGAATACGAACAGGGCACCGTATTGGGTGCACAGCTCGCGGCAGCGCTGCATGAACGGGACTGAGGCCCGCACAAAATTCATGTTGCCGGCAATCGGCTCAATCATCAGGCAAGCCAGTTCGTGCCCATGCAGGGCAAAGGCTTCTTCGAGTTGCTCAATGTTGTTGTATTCCAGTACCAGGGTGTGCTGCACAACCTCTACCGGCACACCCGCGCTGGTGGGGTTGCCGAAGGTGGCCAGACCCGAGCCAGCCTTGACTAGCAGTGCATCGGCGTGTCCGTGGTAGCAGCCTTCAAATTTGAGAATTTTGCTGCGCCCGGTGGCGCCCCGGGCCAGGCGAATGGCACTCATGCCGGCTTCAGTGCCGGAGCTGACCAGGCGCACCATGTCCATGCTGGGCACCAGACTCAGGATTTCTTCGGCCAGTTCCACTTCGCGCTCGGTTGGGGCGCCGAAGGAGAAGCCTTCAAGGATGGCTTTTTGCACGGCGTCCACCACTGCGGGGTGGCCGTGTCCCAAGATCATGGGGCCCCAGGAACCGATGTAGTCAATGTAGCGTTGGCCGTTGGCATCCCAGAAATAGGCGCCCTGTGCACGTGACACAAAACGCGGTGTGCCGCCGACGGCCTTGAAGGCGCGCACTGGCGAGTTGACACCGCCGGGGATGACTTTTTGGGCGCGTTGGAAAAGTTGCAGATTGCGGTCAGTGTCGGGTGTCATTGGGCGAGATTTCAAAAGAGGATTCTTGGGGTTCTTCGTCGTCCGTTTCGGGGTGGGCCCAGAACAGCCGATCGGGTAGTACATTGCCCATGCCGGGCCGAAAACCACTTTCCAGGCAATGGTCCAGATAGCTCAGTGCTTCGGTGACGGCCTCGGATAGTTCTGTCTCGGTGGCAATCAGTGCCGCAAGGGCTGCAGACAGGGTGTCACCCGCGCCAGAAAATACGGCATCGAAGCGCTCGAACTTACTGCTGCACAGCACGGTGGTAGGCGTGCACAGCACGTTGTCGATGAACTGATCGGGCAGTGGGATGCCGGTGACCAGGGTATAGGGCACACCAAACGCATTTGCTGCACGGGCGATGTCACGTGCCGTGGGACTGCGCTCGGCGCTCCAGTCCGGCAGCAGCCAGCGTGACAGGGTGCTGTGGTTTCCAACCAACAGAGTTGTCAAGGGCAGCAACAATTCATTGTGCGCGTCCAGGTACAGGTCAATCTTGTCTTCTTGCCACCAGGACAGGTCGGGCATATAGGCTACCAGCGGAATGTCAGCGTAGTCTGATGCCAGTTCGGCTACGGCGCTGAGATTTTCTGGCGAGCCCACAAAGCCCACCTTGATCACGAGTACCGGCACATCCTCCAGGATGGCTCGGGCTTGTTCCGTGACGGCTTCGTCGTCCATGCAATAGTGGTCGTATACCTCTGCGGTGTCTCGCGTGTAGGTGCCTGTGATCACCGGGAGCGCATGGGCACCAACCGAGGCAATGGCCTGAATGTCAGCGGTTATGCCACCCGAACCACTGGGGTCGTTGGCGTTGAAGACCATGACGCAAGCGCTAGGGCCGTCGTCGTCATTTTCGATGTCCAAACCGCTGTCAGGGGTCGCTGTCATGAAGGTACCTGTCTTAGGGTTTGTCATCAGACAGAATGGCAAAGTTGGGGCTGGCAATCGGAATTTCGCCGATGCTGCATCTATACAATCCTTGCATTCTATTCGAAGGCCCTTTAAGCTGTGAACGAAACTAAAACGTGGATGTGCCTGATTTGCGGTTGGATTTATGACGAGGCGGAAGGTGCCCCTGATCATGGAATTTCGCCGGGTACTTCTTGGGCTGCTGTGCCCATGAACTGGACTTGTCCGGAATGTGGAGCGCGCAAAGAAGATTTTGAAATGGTTCAGATTTAAACCGCCATGTCATTGCATGGCAGTTTGTTGGCAACGTCCACCCAAGACCAGGAGCAATGCTTTTTGACTACCGCAGCAACCAATGTGAGAGTTTTGGTTATAGATGACAGCAATACCATTCGCCGCAGTGCTGAAATTTTCCTCAAACAAGGCGGTCACGATGTGATGCTGGCTGAGGACGGGTTCGATGCCCTGGCCAAAGTCAATGATTACCAGCCGCAGCTCATTTTTTGCGATATTTTGATGCCCCGTCTGGATGGTTACCAGACCTGTGCCATCATCAAACGAAACGCCAAGTATTCCGGTGTTCCTGTCGTGATGCTATCTTCCAAAGATGGTGTGTTTGACAAGGCGCGTGGCCGTATGGTGGGCGCGCAGGACTATTTGACAAAACCCTTTACCAAAGACCAATTGCTGCAAGCTGTACGGCAATTTGGTGCAGTTACGCAAGGAGCGAAGTGATGCCAATCCACAAAGTGCTTATCGTCGATGATTCCAAAACCGAAATCATGTTTCTTACGGACCTGCTTCAGAAAAACGGATTTGCCGTTCGATCGGCTGAGAATGCCGATGAAGCTTTCAAACGGCTAACCGAGGACAAGCCTGATCTCATTTTGATGGACGTTGTGATGCCGGGCCAGAATGGTTTCCAGTTGACCCGATCCATTAATCGTACGCCGGAGTACACCGACATCCCGATTTTTATCTGCACCAGCAAGAGCCTGGAGACCGACCGTGTGTGGGGTATGCGCCAAGGTGCAAAGGACTACATTACCAAGCCAGTTGACGCGGTTGAGCTCTTTGCCAAGATCAAGGCGCTGGGTTAATTCACTGACCCATGGCAAACCGCGAAGCACTAAGAGAACTCCAGGTCCGGCTCGCCAGCCGCCTACAGGCCGCCCGTTCAGAGGGTATGTCTGTGGCGTGGCTGGCTGTTCGGGTGGGCGGTCAAAATCTGCTGTTTCCGTTGGGGCAATCGGGCGAAATTTTTCCGCTTGTCAGTTTGCAACCAGTTCCTTATTCGCGTACATGGTTTCGCGGCGTCCTCAATATCCGCGGCGGTTTGTACGGAGTGGTGGATCTGGCAGGTTTCATTGCATTCGACACGGGGGGCGCTCGCGCTTTGTCATCGGTACACGAGGCAAGCGTTGTGACACTGAATAATGCCCTGGAAGTCAACGCAGCGCTGCAAGTCGATGGCTTGTTGGGCTTGCGGGGCGCCGATGCGTTTGCCTCCTCATCGTCCCCCGAGCCAGGCGCTCCAGCTTATTTTGGAAACAGATTCCTGGATGTTACCGGGGATCAGTGGCAAGAAATCGATCTGCGCATTTTGTCGCAATCTCCACAATTTTTAAGCATTAGCGCTTAGACCCTTCGTAAGGCCTCACTATGTCCGTCGTCGACCAGTTTAAAAACCTCTTTTCCAAAAAGCAGCAGGACTCCGAGTTGGAATCGCGGCTCAGTCTTGCCATGCCGGACGAGTCGGTCAACGCAATGGTCGGCGAAACGGTGCAGGAGGAAGCGTATGCGCCAAAAGCATCATCTCGCGCCGCCTTTGTCAAGGACCTTATGGGCGATGCATCGGCACGACCGGTTGGCGACTTGGTCAACATACCGGGCTTGGGCAGTCGGACGGTTGGCCAGCAACAGCGGACTTTGTTTGTGCTGTTGGGAACGGCATTGTTGCTTTTGGCGGGTGTCACGTTTTATGCGTTGAGCCAGGCCGACAAGGTGGCGCAACAGTTGGGTGCAACCGGTCAGGCGCTTATGCAGTCACAGCGGCTTGCCAAGTCGGTGTCGCAGGCGGTAGTGGGTAGTGCGCAGGCATTCCCCGATGTGTCCGACAGCGCAGGCGTGTTATCCAAGACGACCCGTGGCTTGCAAAATGGTGACGATGAGTTGAGGCTCACGGTGCTCGGTGACGCGTACGCTGATGAACTCGAAAAGATCATGCCTTTGGTCGACCGCGCTGAAAAGAGCGCAAAAGCAGTGATGGGGCAGCAGAAAATTTTGACCCAAATTGGGTCAGCTTTGCGTTTGATTAACCGTCAGTCGTCTGATTTGCTTGAAATTGCCGAAGCCATATTGGCTATGAAGCTGCAACAAAACGCGCCTTCAGTTGAAATTTCTGCGGTAGGTCAGTTGGTGATGTTGACCCAACGTATCGGGAAGTCGTCCAATGAATTCCTGACTGCCGAGGGTGTAAGCCCGGAAGCTGTTTTTCTATTGGGCAAAGACTTGAATACATTCAAGGAAATTTCCCAAGGACTTTTGACCGGGAGCCCAGAACTGCGACTGTCTGCTTCCAAGGACGCGGGCACGCGCGAGCAACTTGACGCGCTGATCAAGATGTATGAAGAGACCCGTGTGCAGGCCAGCGCCATTTTGGGCAACTTGCAAGGCCTGGTGTCCGCACGTGAAGCGCAGGACGCGATCATTGCGGACAGCGAGCCATTGCGTCGGAACCTCGAAGAAGTGCAGACCGAGTTGTCAGGTCAGACGGGTATTGGCGGTTTTGCCTTGGCCATTCTGGTGTTGGCGGCTGCATTTGCACTGACTTGCGCAGGTGGTTTGTCGTATGTTCAGCTACAGGATAGCCGTCGTCGTCAAGTTGTAGCGGACGACCAGCGGATCGAAGCCGAGCGCCAGGAGCACGAAGCCAAGCGCGTAAATGACGCCAACCAGGCCGCTATTTTGCGTTTGATGAATGAACTGCAAACTGTGGCGGAAGGGGATTTGACCCAGGAAGCCACGGTGACCGAAGACATTACCGGCGCTATTGCTGATTCGGTGAATTACACCGTGGAAGAGTTGCGTTCACTTGTTTCAAACGTGCAGAATACAGCGGCCCGTGTAGCGCAGACAACGGCGGATGTGGACGCCACGTCCACTGAACTGCTGGCTGCATCAAACGAACAGTTGCATGAGATTCGGGAGACGGGTCGATCCGTTGTGGATATGGCTGGCCGTATCACGGAAGTGTCCGTGCAGGCGCAGGAATCTGCGACAGTAGCCCGCCAGTCATTGCTGGCTGCAGAATCAGGCTTGAAAGCCGTGCAGGATGCGATCGGTGGCATGAACTCCATCCGTGACCAGATTCAGGAAACATCCAAACGCATCAAACGACTGGGTGAGTCATCGCAGGAAATTGGGGAAATTACCGAGCTGATCTCGGATATTACCGAACAGACGAACGTCTTGGCGTTGAATGCCGCCATTCAGGCGGCAAGCGCCGGTGAGGCGGGGCGCGGTTTTTCTGTGGTTGCGGAAGAAGTGCAGCGACTGGCTGAGCGTTCTGCAGATGCTACGCGACAGATTTCCGCGTTGGTAAAGGCGATTCAGACCGATACGCAAGACGCCATCGGTGCTATGGAGCGCTCTACGCAAGGGGTAGTTGAGGGAGCAAAACTGTCAGATAACGCCGGTACTGCGCTTACCGAAATTGACCGGGTTTCGCGCCAAGTGGCAGATCTGATCGAACAGATCTCAAGCTCTGCGTCTCGCGAGGCTGGATTGGCCAACGTGGTCGCCGATAACATTCAGCACATTTTTGCGGTGACCGAACAAACCGGGGAAGGCACACGCGTCACAGCGACCCAGGTGCGTGAACTTTCCCGCATGGCTGAGGAGTTGCGCCAGTCAGTTTCGCGGTTCAAGATCAGCTGATGCCAGACTTTTCGACGTTCCTTCATAAAAGTGATCCCATGAGAGCCTCAACCCATGTCATCGAATCAAGCCACTCCGGTCGATAACGAACTGGCGGTCAGTGATCTTGGCCCGTTGGCTTGGGTGCTGGATGAGCTGCGTAAATCATTGGAAGGCGCAACCAAGGCACTTCGGAGGTTTGTGCGCGATGCTGAATTGGCTAGAGGCTCCAATTTGGCAGAGTTGGACGCAAGCCACCTTCGAATTGCGCGCCAGCAATTGCATCAAGCTGTGGGCGCCTTGGAAATGGTAGGTCTCGGCGCGCCCGCAAAAATGCTTCGTGCGATGGAGGCGCTGGCGCAAAAATTTGTGCAGCGACCTGAACTGTGTAGTGAAGATGCTGCGACCAAAGTCGAACGCGCAAGTTTTGCCCTCACCGAATACCTCGAGGGGGTTCTCAAGGGCAAGACTGCTTCGTCAGTGGCTTTGTTCCCCCAGTATCGTGCTGTAGCTGAAATGGCGGGTGGCGAGCAAGTTCATCCAGCAGATCTTTGGTCTGTGGAGTGGCGTTGGTTGGCTGTTCCGTTACCTGTGGACGTGCGCGCCTTGACGTATACACCAACTCTGCGCGGGCAATTGGATCAGGCTGTACTGCGAGTAATGCGAACGGGTGATGTCACATCCGCGAAACGCATTGGTGAGCAATGTGTAGGGCTTGCCGCGGGTCAATCGGCTATGGAACCACGTGCATTTTGGATGATTTGTGCCGGTTTTTTTGAGGGTATTGCGCTTGGTGTCTGTCCGGTCGATGTCTATAGTAAGCGAGCGGCTTCCCGTGTTTTGCGGCAGTTCGCATCACTTGCGCGGGGGGACTCCAGTATTTCGGAGCGCCTCGCTCACGATTTGGTCTTCTTTTGTTCGGTTGCAGTACCAGATTCTGAAGCGGACGCTTTGAATGCAGTGCGGTTGGCTTATGGCTTGGCGGGCAGCAAACCTGTTCAATATGAAACCGAGCAATTCGGTCGATTTGACCCGGCCTTGATGGTCCTTGCGCGCAAGCGGATCGCTGCGGCCGCAGAGACATGGTCGGCGCTTGCCGGTGGCGATACCAATCGTCTCAAAGTCGTGCTGGATCAGTTTGGTGCGGTGGCAGAATCGATTGTCAAGTTACATCCTGAAAGTGGAGATCTTGGTCGCGCCATGGTGCGCGCAATTGAATCTACGGTGCGTTCAGGCAGTGCGCCGGTAGCGCCCGTGGCGATGGAGGTCGCCACCTCCATCTTGTATCTGGAGGCTGCCTACGATGATCTGGATCCGACAGAGTCCACCATGGGCGAACGCGGTGGGAGATTGGCACAACGCCTGGAGCATGTCTGCGCGGGCGGCGAGCCGGAACCGTTGGAAGGCTGGATGGAAGAGCTGTATCGGCGCGTGAGTGACCGTCAGACAATGGGTAGCGTGGTTGATGAACTACGAGCGTCGTTATCTGAAGTTGAAAAGTCATTGGACCAGTTTTTCAGGAGTCCGCAGGATAAAGCTCCGTTACGGGAAGTGCCGAGCCAGCTTGCGCAAATGCGCGGAGTGTTCTCCGTTCTTGGCTTGGATCAGCCTTCTTTGGCCGCATTACGTATGCGCAACAGCGTTGAGCAGTTTTTAGTCGACGATATCAATGAGGCGTCCGCACGAACGGGTATTTTCGAAAAACTCGGCAATAGCCTCGGTGCGATGGGTTTCCTGATTGATATGCTGAGTTACCAGCGCGCACTGGCCAAGAAACTGTTTGTTTACGATGAGGAATTGGGTGAATTCAAGCCTCTGATGGGGCGTGAACGCATGGCAGCTCAGTCGCCAGAAACATCGGCGGACAACGTTCTGCATGTTGAGCCTGGATCGGCGACTGCTATCGCGGCGGCAGATGTCGCGGTGGTGGAACTTCTCAACTCTGAACGGGTAGCCGTCAGCGGCTCACCCGCCGTTGCACCGGTTTCTACGGATCATGTGTCCGACGATGACGACGACGAAGCTGAACTGGTAGATATCTTTTTGGATGAGGCCCGCGAGGTCGTGCGAAACGGGCTCGTCGCCTTGAAGGCTCTTGAGGACGATCCTTCCAATTTGGCCGATCAGACAACCCTTCGCCGTGCATTTCATACGCTCAAGGGCAGTTCACGTATGGTCGGCCTCAATGAGTTTGGCGAAGCGGCTTGGGCTTTCGAACAGTTGCTCAACAATTGGTTGGCTGAGCAGCGGCCCGCCAGTGATGATTTGATTGGCGCGGCCAACTCTGCCATGCATGCCTTTGGCCGGTGGGTGGAAGACATTGCCAATAAAAGGGATGTGCAGTGGAATCCTCACGACTTTCGTAAATCGGCCGACTCGTTGAGACTGCAGGGGCATTGGATTCCCCTGCAAACACCGCGCGTGCCCGAAGTCATGGCGCAGGTTGAGGCGACGCATGAGGTACCCGAACAGTCGCTCGAAATCACTGCGCAAGAATTGCCAGAAATTTCGATGGACCTCGATTTGGGACTTTTAGATGTGGCGCTTTCGCCGCACCAACTTGATTTGGTCTCAACGCAACTCGCAACTACACCGGCGTTTGAATCGACCTCATTGATTGACAGCTTTGCCGCCGAGTTCGAGGATGTACATCCTGACTTTGCCTTGACGCAGACCGTTGCCTTCGAATCCACACAAGCTTTCATGGCCGACGATGTACACGCGCTGGCAGTTGAGCGTCCGATCGCTCCCGAGGCAGTGGAAGTTGAATTTGGTGATTTTGATTTTGGTGAGCAACCTGTTGCGGAAGTTGAACCACTCGATTTAACTGCAGAGGTAGAAACCAAAACTGGAGAACTTGCGCAAGCTGCAGAGCCCCATGAACTGAATCCTGAGATAGGTTCCGATGGGGTAGCTATTCTTGATGTAGAAGAGTCCGAGGAGGAGCAGGTCAAGGTGATTGGCGATCTGCGTTTGGGTATCCCTCTCTACAACGTCTATTTGAACGAAGCAGATGAGTGGTCACGGCGCTTACAGGTTGAGGTGAGCGAATGGGCCTTGGAGTTGGAGCGTCCTTTGCCGGATTCACTTGTGAACCTGGCTCACTCTCTCGGGGGTAGCTCGGCCACGGTTGGTTTTACTGCGCTGTCGGATATGGCGCGGTCGCTGGAACATGCGTTGCAGCACATTCAGTTGCATTACCAAGGTACAACTGAACAAGCGGTGGTCTTTACCGACGCAGCAGAAGACATTCGCCGTTTGTTGCACCAATTTGCGGCCGGATTTCTCAAAGAGTCTGACCCCGCTATTCTTGCCGCTTTGCAGGCCATTATTGAGACCGAGTTTCCTGCGCCAACGATTGATTCCATCGCTACCGCAATCGATGACGACATGGATCTGATGGCTGACGAATTGATCGAGGAGTCGTTGGTTGTTACGCCAAACCCGGTTCTTGCTCCCACTGTTGAATTGATCGATTTGCCGCATGTAGCCACATTGTCGGTCGCTGCAGCGCCGCTCAGTATTGTGCGGGCGCAGGATGATGATATCGATGCCGTCGACCAATTGGATGAAGATCTGTTCCCGATTTTTGAGGAAGAGGCGATTGAGCTCTTGCCGCAATTGGGCTCCGCTCTGCGCCAATGGGTGGCTCGCCCTGACAATTTGAATGCGCGCACCGAAGTGCTGCGCGTTCTGCATACGCTCAAAGGTAGTGCTCGCCTGGCAGGTGCTATGCGTCTGGGGGAAATGTCCCACCACATGGAATCCAGCATTGAACAGATTGGCACTGAGCAGGTGCAGTCGGTTCAGTTGGAGCCGTTGCTTACCCGATTTGATACATTGCAAGCAACATTTGATGCTCTGGGTGAAACGCCTGCTGTTGAGGAGCCCTCCGCCGAGGCAACAGTTAAGCCAGTGGAAGCCGGTTCCCCATCGATTTCTGCGCCGGTTACTTTGCCGCAAACAACGGTCGTTTCGGTCAAGGCGCTACCGCGTGGCCTGGCGGTTGCGCCCATTCGTCAGTCTGCCAATCAGTCGGTTCGTGTGCGCTCGCAGTTGCTGGACCGGTTGGTCAATCAGGCAGGCGAAGTCATGATTTCTCGTGCCCGCATGGAGGCCCGTCTGACCCAATTGCGTTCCTCGTTGGGTGATCTCACTGGGAATCTGGATCGATTGCGCCATCAATTGCGCGATGTTGAGCTGCAGTCTGAATCACAAATGCAGTCACGTTTGGCCCAGACCAAAGACTCCGCTCAGGCGTTTGACCCACTTGAGTTCGACCGTTTTACCCGCGTGCAGGAGTTGACTCGCATGATGGCTGAGTCGGTGCACGACGTGGCCACAGTGCAGCGCAATCTACAGCGTTCCATTGAAGGTGCGGAAGACGACTTGATTGCCCAAGGGCGCCAAGCCCGTGAACTGCAGCGCGACCTGTTGCGCACCCGCATGGTGGAGTTTGAGAGTATTTCTGAGCGCTTGTATGGTGTTGTTCGGCAGGCTGCCAAGGACGCCGGAAAACTGGTCAAACTCGACATTACCGGTGGATCAATTGAAATGGACCGCGGTGTGCTGGACCGCATGGGTCCGGCTTTCGAACACATGCTGCGCAACTCTGTTGGGCACGGCATTGAAAGTGCGTCCGAGCGCGCTGCCGCAGGTAAGTCGGCTGTCGGTACGATCAACATTCGCGTCAATCAGGAAAGCAACGACGTATCAGTGTCGTTTAGTGACGATGGTGGCGGACTGCATCTCGACAAAATTCGCGCCAAAGCTATTGCCAATGGCGTGATTGCCGTGGACGATGCGATGAGTCAGAGTGATGCGGCCAATCTGATATTCATGCCTGGTTTCTCGACAGCAGACCAAGTTACCGAGCTGTCAGGGCGCGGCATCGGTATGGATATTGTCCGAACTGAAGTCAATGCCCTTGGTGGGCGCATTGAAACATCTACCGACCAGGGCATGGGTACTACGTTCAAAGTGGTCTTGCCTCTGACAACGGCTGTCACGCAGGTTGTCATGCTGCGCATTGGGGATTTCACTATTGGCGTCCCGTCCGGTTTGGTGGAGACGGTTTTGCGTACGCCCGCTGCGATGTTGGAGCAAGCTTACCAGCACGACGGTTTTGATTTGAGCGGGCAAATGTTGCCCTTCTTCTGGGCAGGTGCCTTGTTGCAGGTGTCCTCTCACAGCAATGAATCGATGGGTAAGACCCGATCTGTGGCGGTGTTCCGAAGTGCGGGCCAGCGCCTTGCTTTGCATGTGGACGAAGTGCTGGGTAACCGAGAGGTGGTTGTCAAAAATCTCGGTCCACAACTGGCGCAGTTGCCGGGTTTGGCTGGTATTTCCGTGCTGGCTTCGGGAGCTGTCGCACTGATTTACAACCCGGTAGCGTTGGCGGCGGTGTATGGCAATCAAGCGCGCGAGATGAGTAGGCGTGCGGCACAAGGAGCCGAGGTTCAGTCAGTTGACGCTTCTGCCATGGCGACACCGGTCAGCGCGGTCAATCAAGTGCCGTTGATTTTGGTGGTTGACGACTCAATCACCGTGCGACGCGTAACACAACGTCTGCTGAAGCGGGAGGGCTATCGCGTAACGCTGGCGTCTGACGGGCTGGATGCGCTGGAAAAACTCCAGGAAGAAAAGCCGACCTTGGTGTTATCCGATATTGAGATGCCGCGCATGGATGGGTTTGACCTTGTGCGCAACATCCGGGCCGACGCGCAACTGCGCGACCTGCCCATCATCATGATCACCTCGCGTATTGCTGGCAAGCATCGCGAACATGCAAAAGAATTGGGCGTTGACCACTATCTGGGAAAGCCCTACTCTGAAGACGAATTACTGGGCCTGGTTCGCAGCTATTGCTCCACCGCCGTAGAGGTCTGAGGCTTTTTGCGCACAACCCCGTAGCGCTGCAAGGTGAGTGAGCGCGCTTCTGCGTGGTCCACGATGGGCATAGGGTAGTCACGACCCAGCTCGATGCCTGCTGCGGTCAATTCAAGCTGTTTGGACAGCCACGGTGCGTGGACGGACTTGGCACTGAGTCCGGCCAACTGCGGCACATAGCGTTTGATGAATTTGCCCTGGGCATCGAACTTTTCACTTTGGGTGATGGGGTTGAAAATGCGGAAATACGGCTGTGCATCGCAGCCACTGGAGCTGACCCACTGCCAGCCACCGTTGTTGGCGGACAAGTCGAAATCGTTGAGTTTCTCCGCAAAATACTTCTCACCCCATCGCCAGTCCAAACCAAGGTGTTTGACCAAAAAACTGCCCGCCACCATGCGCAACCGGTTGTGCATATAGCCCGTCTGGTTGAGCTGCGCCATGGCCGCGTCCACCAGCGGGTAGCCCGTTGCCCCCTGGCACCAGGCTGCGAACAGCGTTTGGGCGCGCGACCCTTGCTCCCAGATGATCTGGTCGTACTCTGGTTTGAAGGCATTTTGGGCCACATGAGGAAAGTTCGACAGCACCTGGAAGTAGAAATCCCGCCACACCAATTCGGCCAGCCAAACTGTTGCCCCCGCGCTGCCCGCTAGCTTGCGCTGCAGGGCCAGTCCGACCAGTTGGCGAATTGACACGGTTCCAAAGCGCAGGTGCACGCCAAGATAACTTGGGCCTTTGACGGAGGGAAAATTGCGGGTTTGGTCATAGTCGTCCATACGGTCCCAAAAATCTTCCAGCAGTTTGGTCGCACCGTCTGCTCCCGGTTGGATGGCCAACGCTTTCAAGTTGGTTGATGAGAACCCCAGCGTTTCCAGTTTGGGAACGGCGCTGACATAGGCGATAGGTCGCTCTGCGATTGCGCTTGCAAAGGGCTCAGTCGCATTCCGGAGCGGCGGTGTCTCCCCCAGACGGGCAAGCCAGGCGCGCATGTAGGGAGTGAAAACGCCATACGGCTTGCCGGTCTGGGTCAACAACTCGCGCCGCTCAAAAATCACATGGTCTTTTAAAGTGAAGAATTCTGCGGACTGTGCAGCCAGCGCATGGCGCACGGTTGCATCACGGGCGATTGCCTGCGGCTCGTAGTCGGTGGCAGTAAAGACGGCTTGCGCGCCCAGTGACATAGCGAGCTTTGGGATGAGCTCGGTGGAAAAACCGTGTTGCACGATGAGACCCGCCTGCGCCTTGCCAGTGATGGCACGCAGGGTCGCATCCAATTCGACCAGACTTTCACGAATAAACTCAACTCGCCGGTCAGTGCGCGGCAGATTGTCCAGGATGGCGCGGTCGAAAATAAACGCACAATGGACCCGCACGCACCGTTGCAACGCAACACTCAGCGCGGTGTTGTCGTTGGCGCGCAGGTCGCGACGAAACCACACCAAACCGGTGTCAAATTCTTTTTGCATAGCAGCCGCTAAAATTCACAGATGTCTGGCGATTCTGCACCCTTCAACCTCACGAATCACTTTCTGATTGCAATGCCAGGGCTGGAAGATGCAATATTTTCCAAAAGCGTGGTTTATGTCTGTGAGCACACGCCCCAAGGCGCTCTCGGTTTGGTGATCAACAAGCCGGCTGACATCACCATGTCCACCTTGTTTGGCAAAGTGGATTTACCCCTGCAACGCCATGATTTGACGGATGCGCCCGTCTTTCAGGGGGGGCCGGTTCAGGTCGAGCGTGGCTTTATCCTGCATGAATCCATTTTTGCAGAGACGGACAAGTCCGAGCAGCAACTGTACGCTTCGAGCATGGCGATTCCTGGCGGGCTGGAAATGACTACGTCCAAAGACGTTCTGGAAGCACTGTCCAACGGCTCGGGCCCGCGCAAGGTGTTCGTCTCGTTGGGCTATTCGGCGTGGGGCGAGGGCCAACTGGAGACTGAACTGGGCGAAAACAGCTGGCTTACGGTGGATGCCGACCAGGCGGTCATTTTTGACACCCCCGTGGAGCAGCGTTACGACAAGGCGCTGGCACTGCTGGGTCTGCAGGCCTGGATGATTTCATCGCAAGTGGGGCACGCATGAGCGTCGCACCACTCGCAACTGAGGTGGTAATTGTGCCCATTGCGTTGTCGACCTTTCTGGCAATTGATTTTGGTCTCAAGCGCACCGGCGTCGCGGTCGGCAATCGTCTGATGCGTTCTGCGCAGTCGGTCGGAACGGTTAAGGCTGAAGGCGATGCCCGGTTTGCCCTCATAGAAAAGCACCTGAAAGAATGGCAACCCGATGCCATCGTTATTGGTGTGCCCTACCACCCGGACGGCGTGGCCCACGAAAACACCACCCGCGCCAAGAAGTTTGGTCGCCAATTGCACGGCCGCTTTTCACTGCCCGTTTTTGAAGTGGACGAGCGCTATAGCACCACCGAGGCCTTGGCGTCGGGCGCCCGCGACGCCGACGCTGCTTCAGCATGCATTATTTTGGAACAGTTCTTAAGGAGTTTGCCGTGAGTACCTTAACTCTGGATGCGGAGGCGCTGTACTGCGAATTGCTACTGGGAGTGCAGCGGATTTTTTCGACAAATACCCGCCTGGTTGGTATTACCTCGGGCGGCGCATGGCTTGCTGAACGCTTGCAAAAGGATATGAAACTTCCCGGGCAGGCTGGCAAAATTTCCTCTGCCATGCACCGCGACGACTTTGCGCAACGAGGGCTCTCCAGTGGTGGCCAGACAGTGCTCCCCTTTGATGTGAATGGTGCCGACATTCTGATCCTTGATGACGTGCTCTTTACCGGACGCACCTTGCGTGCGGTGATCAACGAGCTCTTCGATTACGGCCGCCCTGCCAGCGTGAAACTGGCCGTACTGGTGGACCGTGGCGGACGCGAACTGCCGGTGCAAGCCGACTTTGCAGCAGCGCGCGTGACCCTGGCGCCCAACCAGTCTTTGGCCCTGGCCCGCACCGAAGCAGGTGCTTTCAGCTTTGACGTGAAAGACGTCTGACATGCTATACAAACGCAACCCCCAACTCAACCAGCACGGCGAACTGGTGCATTTACTGTCCGTCGAAGGTTTGCCGAAAAGTATCCTGACCCACATTCTGGACACGGCGGCCAACTTCGTTTCGGTCAACGACCGCGAGGTGAAAAAGGTGCCACTGCTGCGCGGCAAGAGCGTGTTCAACCTGTTCTTCGAGAATTCCACGCGCACCCGCACCACCTTCGAGATCGCGGCCAAGCGCCTGTCGGCCGACGTCATCAACCTGGATATTGCGCGCTCGTCGGCCTCCAAGGGCGAGTCGCTGCTGGACACCATTGCCAATCTGAGCGCCATGGCTGCCGACATGTTCGTGGTGCGCCACAGCGAGTCCGGCGCACCCTACCTGATCGCCCAGCATGTGGCGCCCCATGTGCATGTGATCAATGCTGGCGACGGACGCCACGCCCACCCCACTCAGGGCCTGCTGGACATGTTCACCATCCGGCACTACAAGAAAGAGTTCTCCAACCTAACTGTTGCCATCGTCGGCGACGTGCTGCACTCCCGCGTGGCGCGATCCGACATCCATGCACTAACGACGCTGGGCTGTGCCGAGGTGCGCGTGGTTGGCCCCAAAACCCTGGTGCCGTCCGACCTGGCGCAAATGGGCGTGCGCGTCTGCCACACGCTGGAAGAGGGCATCAAGGACTGCGACGTCATCATCATGCTTCGCCTGCAAAACGAGCGCATGAGCGGCGCGCTTTTACCCTCGATGCACGAATTCTTCAAGAGCTATGGCCTAACCCCCGAGAAACTGCAGCTTGCCAAGCCGGACGCCATCGTCATGCACCCCGGCCCCATCAACCGCGGAGTCGAGATCGACTCCGCCGTGGTGGATGGTGCCCAGAGCGTGATCCTGCCGCAGGTCACGTTCGGCATCGCCGTTCGCATGGCGGTGATGAGCATAGTGGCTGGCAATGAAGCCGATTCCCGGAGCGCAACGCGATGAAAACACTGATCAAGGGCGGGCGGGTCATCGATCCAGCCAGCGGATTTGATGAAAAAACCGATGTGGCCCTCGTGGGTACTGCGGTAGCAGCTATTAAAAACATAGCGTCCGATTTTGTGCCAAATGTCACCATTGATGCCACCGGCTGCATCGTCATGCCCGGCCTGGTCGATCTCGCGGTCCGTTTGCGCGAGCCCGGACACGAGCACGAAGGCATGCTAGCCTCTGAGATGGCAGCTGCGGTGGCCGGGGGCGTGACCAGCGTGGTTTGTCCGCCGGATACCGAGCCGGTGCTGGACGAAGCCGGTCTGGTTGAAATGCTGCGCCATCGCGCCGAGCAGCTGAAGCAGGCGCGCCTTTTCCCGCTGGGAGCGTTGACGCGCAACCTCGAGGGCGAGGTATTGACCGAAATGCTGCACCTCACTCAGGCCGGCTGCATTGGTTTCAGCCAGGCTGAAGTTCCTTTAGCCAATACCCAGGTCATGCTGCGTGCTCTGCAATACGCAAGTACCTTTGGCTTCACTGTGTGGTTGCGACCACAAGAGTTGCACCTCGGAAAGGGCGTAGCAGCCAGCGGACCGTTGGCAACGCGCATGGGCTTAAGCGGCGTGCCAGTGGCGGCCGAGACTATTGCCTTGCACACCATCTTCGAGCTGGTGCGCGCCACGCAAGCGCGCGTGCACCTGTGCCGACTGAGCAGCGCGGCGGGTGTGGCCCTGGTGCGCCAGGTCAAGCTGGAGGGGTTGCCCATTACCTGCGATGTGAGCATCAACTCCCTGCATTTGACCGATGTCGACATGGGCTACTTTGACAGCCGCATGCGACTGAACCCGCCGCTGCGGCAGCAACGCGACCGTGACGCCCTGCGCGCGGGTCTGGCCGATGGCACTATTGATGCCTTGGTCTCGGACCACACGCCGGTGGACGAAGATGCCAAAGCCCTGCCTTTCGCGGAAAGTGAGCCGGGAGCCACGGGGCTGGAGTTGCTGCTGAGCCTGACTTACAAGTGGGCGCAAGACAGTCGCATCGCCCTAAGCCAGGCATTGGGTGTCGTGACCCACCGGCCCGCGGCCGTGGTTGGTTCCGCATTTGGCAATTTGGCAGCCAGTGCCGGGCGTCTGGTCGTGGGGGGCGCCGCGGACATCTGTGTCTTTGATCCGCAAGCTGCCTGGACGGTTGAAGCCTCGGCCCTGCGTAGCCAGGGCCACCATACGCCATTTGGTGGCTACGAATTACCCGGGCGTGTGCGCGCCACTTTCGTGGGCGGTCAGCTTGCATATCAGTCCTGAGCCAGGCGTGAAAAATGTGCATGCGTTAGTAGGTGTGTGGCGGTGAAGCGGCTGCGTGCCTGCTGGCGCTTGCTGCGTGTGGTGCTGCACATTCTGGGTGGGGTGTTGACCATACGCACCGTTTATCCACGCCTTGCTCCCGAGCAAAAGCATGCACGGGTTCAGCGGTGGGCTCTCAAAATGCTTGATTTGTTAGCAATAAGATTGATAGTTAAAGGCAGTCCACCGGTGAGTGGCCCGATGCTGTTGGCAGCCAACCACATTTCCTGGGTCGACATTGTGGTCATGCACGCGACCCGCCATTGCCGCTTTGTGTCCAAGGACGAGATCGCCCGATGGCCCCTGGTGTCCACTTTGGCGAACGCCGCTGACACCCTGTACATAACGCGGGAATCCCGTCGCGACGCCATGCGGGTGGTTCACCAAATGGCGCAGTGCCTGCGGGATGGCGACGTGCTGGCCATTTTTCCCGAAGGCACTACAGGTGATGGCAGCAATCTGCTGCCGTTTCACGCCAATCTGTTGCAGGCTGCGATCTCCGCCAACGCTCCGGTGCAGCCGGTGGCGCTTCAGTTTGCAGACGGTTCGACTGGCGCCATCAGTTTTGCCCCCTGCTATGTGGGTGACGACACGCTGTGGCAATCGCTTTGGCGCACCCTGCGTGCCGACAATGTGCAGGCCGTCGTGCAGTTTGGTACACCCGAGTTGGCGCGGGGGCGGGATCGCCGCGCATGGGCAACCGACCTTCGTGAAAGCATTGCCACGCTGAGGGGGTAGCCCGTCATTCCCATGTCCATCCCCTTACAACAATAGGTGTGTATCAGTCGCTTGCCAGACAAGCTTTGAGTGCGAATTTAGACCGGGATTTGTCGGGACTTGAGAGCTGTTTGATCCAAGAGGTCTCCCGATCACGAATCGTGGATAAAAAGTACTGGGCTCCTGAACCTTTGCTGGACATGTGTGCAAAGATGTCAAATCCGGACTCCAGGAAAGCTTGCAATGAACCGATGCCTGCGGCCTGGGCCGGACGACGCATCATTCTCAGCATGAGCCGTAGTCCCGGGATGCGCGTCAGGCGGTCGAGTTCGAACCCAATGTTGAGTACCATGTCCAGTTGATCGTCTCTGTCTCGCCTTCGATCCACTGCTTCCCAGCAGTCTACATATCGCGACACCTCCTCTGCAGCCACCGACGGCGCTTTTTCCATCCAAACTTCTGCCATACGACGGTCCAGTTTCTCAGTCAGAACATGCAATTTGGCAAGTGCTACCGCAGTTGCAACCACTTGCTGCGGAAATATTCTTTGCAAACCGCCAGCAATCCGCGCGAATTGAGCATCACGCAGCGAATAGTCTTTGTCGCTGTACAAATCTTCAAGGAAGAAGCGTGCCGCTCTGCCGTATTCAGGGGTCGCCAACAGATCTGCATAGGTCCCGGCGAACCGACGTGCCTGAAACGACTTGATGGCGACCGTTGCGGCATGCAAATTGACATCTGCGTTTGCGTCAATTCTCATTTTGGCAACTTGCGCCACAGCTTCTCGAATCGTTTGTGCTGCGTTCATATAAATTGCGACTCAGTGTAGCCAAACGAACGACGTTGCCATTGGGTGTCGTGCTCTAGAAAAGTCGGGTTCAGTTGTTGGAAATTGGTCACCATTTGTCTTCTGGTCAATTTTGAGGTGTCAATACTAGGGAAAACCCGTATATTCGAGCAATGCTTGAAGCCACAAACCTCATAAAAGCCTCTCTGGCGACGGGGCGTGCCCTTTTGCGGACCCCGCGTTCCAGCGAAGAGGAAGTCGCGGTGGCGCGTACATCACCATACCTGGTTCCCATACGCTCACTGGGTGCAAATCACCGTCAACGAATTGCCGAACACCTGCTGTCATTAGGGCCACATGACCGCTATTTGCGCTTCGGGTATAGCGCTCAGGATGAGCAGATTCAACGCTATGTAGACAGTTTGAATTTCGAGCGAGACGAAATTTTTGGTATTTACAACCGAAAGCTGGCGCTTCTTGCTATGGCTCACTTGGCATACGCTCCAGACAAAAGTTACGACTCCTGTGCAGAGTTTGGTGTTTCGGTCCTTGCATCCGCGCGTGGGCGTGGTTACGGGGCCCGTCTATTTGATCGTGCCGCGATGCATGCGAGCAACGATGGCATCAGCCTGATGTTCATTCATGCGCTGAGCGAAAACGAAGCGATGTTAAAAATTGCCCGCAAAGCCGGGGCGCGTGTCGAACGCGAGGGTACCGAGAGCGATGCGTATCTGCAATTGCCACCATCCACACTGGACACCCGGATGACCGAGATGGTGGAAGAGACCGTTGCATTAACCGACTATCGCATCAAAGTGCAAGCCAAGCAGTTCTGGAGTTTTCTTGCTGAGGTTCAGGCTATCCGTCAGAGCGCAATCGAGGCTCAAAGTCGCACCCCGCCCTGAGCCGACGCGGCGGCTGTCAGGTCGCCACACAAATCCGCTATCCTTGAGGGTCCGAAACAACGGCAGTCCCTGCCACCACGTCAGTGTCAGACCCACATTTCGCGCGAGCCCCCGATAAGGAAGACAAGCGCACGTTCTTGCGCAAGCTTGCCGAGTTCATTCATCCTGGTCCCGATTCGACTGCAGAACTGATAGAGACACTCGCAGAAGCAGAGGAAAACAACATCATTGGCCCGCAGTCGCGCGCCATGCTGGAAGGTGTGATTCGCATGGCCGATATGACGGCTGGCGATGTGATGGTTGCGGCAACGCGGATGGATCTCATCAATATCCTGGCGCCCATGGATTCATTGATTCATACCGTGATTGACACCGCCCACTCACGCTTTCCGGTGTATGAAGGTGAGCGCGAAAATGTCATTGGCATTTTGATGGCCAAAGACTTGCTGAAGCTACAAAGGGCGCCTGATCTCAACATTCGTGCCTTGCTGAGACCCGCGGTTTTTGTACCTGAGACCAAAGGACTCAATGATCTGCTGCGTGATTTCAGGGGAAACCGCAATCACCTCGCCATTGTTATTGACGAATTCGGTCGCGTGGCAGGATTGATCACGATTGAAGACGTGCTGGAGCAAATCGTGGGTGAGATTGAAGACGAGTTTGACATCGCGGAAGACGCCGGTGATATCTTTGCGTTGGCAGATCGCAGCTACCGTGTCAGCGGGGACACACCGATTGAGCGGGTCAACGACGCATTTTCCGTAAGCTTGGCAGCGTCAGACCCAGAAGATCACTTTGACACCATAGGTGGCTTGATCGCCCATGAGATGGCACATGTCCCCAAGCGTGGAGAGCGGTACACGCTTGGAGGCCTGGACTTTCTGGTGTTGCACACCAAAGGCGGTGCCGTCAAATGGTTCAAAGTGTCGCCAGCGGCTGTCGCGGGTAGCTAACGCGATGGTGGTAGCGGAACTGCGGCACCGCATCGCAGACAGCCGCCCCCTTTCAAGTGCTATTGTTTTTATAGCTGGTTGCGCACATTCTGCGGGGTCTGCATGGCCTTTTTCTATTGGTTTTGTCAGCGGCGCGCCCCTTTGGTGGTTGCAGGTCGCGGCATTGACTGTTTTGGTCGTCTTGCTGCACAGCAGTACCTCGTGGCGACAGGCAGCGAGTCTGGGCTGGCTATTTGCAACGACCTGGCTGTGCGGAACATTTTGGTGGCTTTACATCTCCATGCACATCTATGGGGGATTGAACGCGTTTTTGACGGTGTTGGCCATCGTGGCCCTGGCCCTGGCGCTGGGTGGCTACTATGCGCTGGCTTGCGGAATTTTCTGGCGCTTGCGGGGACGAACCCTCGCTTTGGCCAGCCTGCTTTTTGCAGCACTCTGGACCATGGCTGAAATGGCGCGCGGCACCTGGTTGACCGGCTTCGGCTGGGGTGCCGTGGGCTATGCGCATGCTGACGGGCCTTTGGCTGCCTTTATTCCGTGGGTGGGAGCGTATGGAGTGGGTGCAATAGCCGCCTGGTTGGCAGCTGCCGTTGTGTTCGCAGTGCTGGGCGATACGATTGTGCGCGTGGCATTCCTCGCAGTTGTGGTCGCTGGGTTGTCGTTACCCCTTGTGTTGCAGGGCTGGTCAACGTCTGCAGGCAGTCTTTCGGTGACCCTGCTGCAAGGCAACATTCCACAAGATGAGAAATTTCAGTCGGGTTCGGGCGTCCCGTTGGCATTGCAATGGTACGGCGAGCAATTGGCGCGTAGCACTACGGATCTGGTTGTCGCACCCGAAACGGCTATTCCCTTGCTGCCACAGGATTTGCCGCCTGACTACTGGGACGCTTTGAAAACACGATTTTCCAACGGATCGCAAGCTGCGCTGGCAGGCTTTCCTATGGGCGATTTCGCACAGGGGTATACCAACTCCGTGTTGGCGTTCGCGCCCCACGCTTCGCAGGTTTGGCAGTATGACAAGCACCATCTGGTGCCGTTTGGCGAATTCATCCCTCCCTTGTTCAAGTGGTTTACCCGCTTGATGAACATTCCGTTGGGCGACTTCAACCGGGGTGCGGTGGGACAGGCATCCTTCCGATGGAAGGGGCAGCGACTGGCCCCCAATATTTGCTATGAAGATTTGTTCGGGGAAGAGCTCGGTGCGCGCTTCATTGACCCGGCCACCGCACCAACAATTTTTGTCAACGTCAGCAACATCGGCTGGTTTGGCGACAGCGTGGCCATCGACCAGCATTTGCAGATCAGCCGCATGCGTTCGCTGGAGTTTGAGCGGCCCATGATCCGTGCCACCAACACCGGTGCGACTGTGGTGATCGACCATACAGGAAAGGTGACCCACGCCCTGCCACGCCTGACCCGTGGAGCGCTTGAGGCGACCGTGGAAGGGCGCACCGGCACCACACCATTCGCCTGGTGGGTGGCGTGCTTTGGACTGTGGCCGCTGTGGATTGCGGCGTTTGCTATTGTTTCAATAGCTGTCTACGCAAGGCGCATGGGGGCACAATGAAGGTTTTGCCCCTGTAAAATCAGGGCATGCTCACATTTCAACAAATCATACTGAAGTTGCAGGCCTATTGGGCCGATCATGGCTGCGCCTTGCTGCAGCCCTATGACATGGAGGTTGGCGCTGGCACCTCCCACACTGCCACTTTTTTGCGCGCGTTAGGCCCGGAGCCGTGGAAGGCAGCCTACGTGCAGCCCAGCCGCCGCCCCAAGGATGGACGCTACGGTGACAACCCCAACCGGCTGCAGCATTACTACCAGTACCAGGTGGTTTTGAAGCCTGCACCCAGCAATATTCTGGAGTTGTACCTCGGCTCGCTCGAAGCACTGGGTTTCGACCTAAAGAAAAACGATATTCGCTTCGTCGAAGACGATTGGGAAAACCCTACGCTGGGCGCCTGGGGCTTGGGATGGGAGGTGTGGCTCAATGGGATGGAAGTGACCCAGTTCACCTACTTCCAGCAGGTCGGCGGGATTGATTGCAGGCCGATTACCGGCGAGATCACCTATGGCCTGGAGCGCCTCGCCATGTACCTGCAAGGCGTGGATAACGTCTACAACCTGGTCTGGACCGATGGTTTGAGCTACGGCGACGTCTACAAGCAAAACGAGGTCGAGCAGTCCACGTATAACTTTGAGCACAGCGACGCAGACTTTTTGTTCACCGCCTTTGCCGCGCACGAGAAGCAGGCCAGGCATTTGATGGAACAGCAGCTCGCCCTGCCAGCCTATGAGCAGGTCCTCAAGTGCGCGCACAGCTTCAACTTGCTGGATGCCCGTGGCGCCATCAGCGTGACCGAACGCGCAGCCTATATTGGCCGCATCCGCAATCTGGCGCGAGGCGTCGCACAAAGCTATTTCGAGAGCCGCGAGCGACTGGGCTTCCCCATGGCCCCGCGCGAGTGGGTGGAACAGATGATGACGACGACGAAGAAAGCTGCATGATGACGACCAAGAACCTTCTCGTTGAACTGTTTGTCGAAGAGCTTCCCCCAAAGGCCCTCAAGAAACTGGGTGATGCTTTTGCCTCCCAACTGGCCGACCAGCTCCGGGCCATTGGCCTGATCAACGGTGACTCTGTGACGACTGCCTTTGCTTCGCCACGCCGGCTGGCAGCGCATATCAGCCATGTGTGGTTGAAAGCGGCCGACAAGGCAGTGCAGCAGAAGCTGATGCCAGTTGCGGTTGGTCTGGATACCAACGGCAACGCCACGCCTGCATTGATCAAGAAACTCCAGGCCCTGGGTGCTGATGTCAGCAATCCAGCGGCTGCGGTTGCCGCACTCAAGCGCGCACCGGACGGCAAGGCTGACGCCTTGTTCTATGACAGCCTGGTGACAGGCGCCACGCTGGATATTGGCCTGCAAAAGGCGCTGGAGGAGGCCGTTTCGCGGCTGCCGATCCCCAAGGTGATGAGCTACCAACTGGAGCGCGACTGCGCCTTGCCAGGCTGGAGCAGCGTCAACTTTGTTCGCCCTGCGCATGGTCTGGTCGCACTACATGGCAAAACTGTGGTGCCGGTCAAGGTGCTGGGTCTCACTGCCGGGCACACCACGCAAGGTCACCGGTTCGAAGCCGCCTTGTCGCCGCTGATGATTCTGGATGCGGATAGCTATGCCGACACGCTGCGCGCTGATGGTGCGGTGATTGCCTCGTTTGCCGAACGCAAGGCCGAGATCGCACGCCAGCTTGCCGCAGCAGCCTCGAAGGTCGGCGGTGGCTGCAAGCCCATTGAAGACGATGCCCTTTTGGACGAAGTAACGGCACTGGTCGAGCGCCCCAACGTGCTGGTCTGCCAGTTCGAGAAAGAGTTTCTGGATGTGCCTCAGGAGTGCCTGATCCTGACCATGAAGGCCAACCAGAAATACTTTCCCTTGCTCGATGCCGCCCACAAGTTGACCAACAAGTTCCTGGTGGTCAGCAACATTACGCCCTCCGACGCCAGCTTGGTGATCGGTGGCAACGAGCGCGTCGTACGCCCGCGCCTGGCAGATGCCAAGTTCTTCTTCGACCAGGACCGCAAGAAAACCCTGGCGTCACGCGTCGACGGATTGGCCAAGGTGGTGTACCACAACAAGCTAGGCACTCAGGGCGAGCGTGCGCAGCGGGTGGCAGACATAGGCGCGCTGATCATCGAGCAACTGCGCAAAGCCACCGTGCCCTACACCGTGCAGGCTAAAGACGAGCTGGATGTTCTGGCCAGCAAGGTCGGCCAAGCCGCGCTTTTGGCCAAGACGGATTTGCTGACCGACATGGTGGGCGAGTTCCCTGAGTTGCAGGGCATCATGGGCGGTTACTACGCCCGCCATGATGGACTGCGCGACGGCGTGGCCATCGCCATCGAAGACCATTACAAGCCCCGCTTTGCCGGGGATGCCCTGCCTCGCAACCACACCGGCAGCGTGGTGGCACTCGCGGACAAGCTGGAGACCCTGGTCGGCATGTTTGGTATCGGGAATCTGCCGACGGGTGACAAAGACCCGTTTGCGCTGCGCCGCCACGCACTGGGCGTGATCCGCATTTTGATGGAAGCTGATTTTTCGCTGAACCTGGACGCGATTTTGGGCAATGCGGCCAAGGCGTTTGGCTCCATGCTGGAATTGTGGCCCGACAAAGAGCAAGCCGACTTTGCTGCGAATCAGGCCAAATTGCAGGACTTCATCTATGACAGACTGGCCGGTTCCCTGCGTGAGCAGGGCTATAGCGCACAAGAAGTCGATGCGGTTTTGGCCTTGCGCCCGCAGCGCCTGGGCGACGTGCCCAAGCGCATGGCGGCGGTTCGGGCTTTTGCCGCCTTGCCGGAAGCCCCGGCACTGGCCGCAGCCAACAAGCGCATCAGCAACATTCTTAAAAAAGCGTCTGAGGTGGATGCACACGTCAGCGTCATCCTGTTGCAGGAGCCCGCCGAGAAGGCGCTGTACGCTGTCATGCAGGAGTTGACACCCAGGGCACAGGCGCAGCTGGAGGGGGGTGACTACACCGCTTCGCTGCAAACACTGGCCGCTTTGCGCGCACCGGTCGATGCGTTCTTTGACAGCGTCATGGTCAATGCTGAAGCGCTGGACCTGCGGCTGAACCGCCAGGGCTTGCTCAAAACCCTGCACCAAGCCATGAACCGCGTGGCCGATCTGTCTCGCCTGGTGACCTGATATGAAGCTCGTCATTCTCGACCGCGACGGCACCATCAACGAGGACAGTGCCGACTACGTCAAGTCGCCGTCCGAGTGGCAACCAGTGCCTGGAGCGCTGGAGGCCATCGCCCGGATGAACCATGCTGGTTGGCATGTCGTGGTGGCGACCAACCAATCCGGTTTGGGACGCGGCCTTTTTGATGTCGCTTCGCTCAATGCCATGCACGCCAAGATGCACAGCATGCTGGCGGCGGTGGGTGGGCGGGTGGA
>CAJAVE010000155.1 GCA_903945325.1 uncultured beta proteobacterium
AATGTCCAACGCAACCTTCTGCGTACTCATGTCAAAAGCAGCCAGACTGAAGTCGGCCATGTTGAGGTTGGTACAGGTTCCGGAGTTGGGAATGGCAACCCCTGCCGCATCCAGCTTGGGCGTGCAACCGGTCGAGCCGAGGTGGAAGTTGTACGTGGCAATGCTGGTGCCATCGGGCTTCTTCAGACCACCCACCGGGTTGATTTCAATCTTGGAGAACTTGCGGCCCGATTGCCAGGACCACAGCATCGCTGTGCTGTCCAGCGGAGGCACGCCACCAACCGCTGCCGTGTGGTTCATCACTTCTGGCACACCCATGGTGGCCTTCAGACCGACATAGGTTCCACCTGGGACGGTGCCGGTGATGACTGCATTGGTCTCTGCCGTGTAGCCCGCGCAGGCACCGGTTGCGTCTTCCAGATCAATCAGGGACACAGTCTCTGCGCCTTGCGTCAGTTGCCACTTATTGGCGTCGAGCTTGACTGGCACTGCCACGCCCTTGTCATTGACCAGGGACAGGTTGGTAATGTAGAAGCGCAGGTCCTTGACGTCTGCGGCCAAGCCGGTGGTGCCCATGCCGGTTAACTGCGTGCCGCATTTGACGGGGGTTGTGCCATTGACAATGGCAAAGCTGACCGATACCGCTTTGTCAGGCAGCGGTGCGTCATTTCCACCGCCACCGCAGGCGGTCAAAAAGGCGGCAGCGATCAGGCTGGTGGTGACAAGGGCGGGTTTGAAAGAACGGTTCATGGGATATCTCCAGGGGTAACAGGTAAAGAAAGGAATCGACGGAATGGTCCATCGGATCGGGCGTGGAATGCCGCATGCGGCCCATGCCAAACACGCTATGGCCCTCGTCAAACGAGCCCATAGCGCGAAAATTTCAATAGCTCAATGACGACCCGGAGGTCCGCGCGGCGGCGGCGCGAGTGTGCGTTCTGCAGAGTAAAAAAAAGCCTGCCAGACCAGTGACTCCCGTTCGCCGTCCTGAACCAGGAAGGGGTAAGTCAACGGTGCGTTTATCCATGCCACACGGTCTGTGGAATGCAGGCAAAACGGGCAAGGATTCAGCGTGGCAGCTGATTCCTGCGCTGGAGCAGAATCATCTGCCGGTGAAAGGGTGTCAGCGGCCATCCATTGCGGCCCCTGGGTGGTACAAATTTCAATGCCCAGCGGCGACTGGCCCCCGGCAAGCATCAGCGCGTGGGACCCCGTGGGCGCAATGGCCCCCAGCACCGCAATAAGCACGGCCAGCCACACCGCCCAGGGGCGTCGCAGTGACGTGGGGCGCAGTATTGCGGGCATTGAAAGAGCCGTTTGCTTTACATCTTGTGCTTGCTGTGGTCCATAGCGGGCATGTTTCCTGGCTTGGCGCCGGGAGCGGCCATGGACACAGGCACCGTCAGTTCGGTTTTGCTTTCCACGCCTTTGGCATCCTTGAACACCAGCGTGAGGGGAATCGTGGTGTCCTTCTGCAAGGTGCTCTTCAAGTCCATCAGCATGACGTGGTAGCCGCCAGGCTTGAGTTCTACGGCCTTGCCTGCGGGCAAGTCCAGTCCGGGAACGGCGCGCATTTTCATGACATCCCCTTCCATCTTCATTTCATGGACTTCGGTCACTCCCGCCACAGGACTGGATGCGCTGACCAGTTTGGCACCGTCTTTGGCGGTGAGTTTCATAAACGCGCCGGTTGCCTTCTGGCCGGGAACCGTGGCACGTGCCCAGGTGTCTTTGACTTCGACGGTTTGGGCAAACAAGGCGCCGCTGGTCAGGGCGAGTAGGGTAGCGATGGCTTTGAGCTTCATGGTACTTCCTTGGTAAAAACTGATTGAACTAAAAACTGGCATGCAAACCAACCTGCGCCGACCGTCCGGGCATGGGGTAGCCTGCGCGGAACTCGTACTGCTGGTCAGTGATATTTTCGGCCGCTATAAAGACTTCGCCACGCCGACCCAGTGCCGGCACACTGTATGCGGCGCGCAGGTTGGCAGTCGTGAACCCGCTCACCTGCGTCAAATTGGGCGCACCATTGGCGCGCGCCTGGCCCAGCACTACCATGCTGGACTGGTTTTGTGCATCCAGGCTCAAGCGCCAAGGGCCCCCCTGCCAGTTGGCACCCAGGCTCACACTGCTGTTGGGCGCGTATGGAAGGTCCGCCTTGCTGGAGCGCAAGTTGGTGAACCCGGCAAACACGCTCCAGCCTGCGCCTAACCGGTGCTGCAGACTGATCTCGGAGCCGTCCAGGTCATAACTACCCAGGTTGACAAAGGTGGGGAATGACACGGCGGGCGGAAAGGCGAATACATAGCGGTCCGTCACGCGGTCGGAGAACACCGAAACATCCAAGCTGGTGCCCGGTCGGGGGAACCAGCTCAGGCCAATCTCCTTGTGGTCCATCTTCTCCGCACCCAGACTCTTCCAAGTGCTGCCCAACGGAGGAATCAGGTGCGACAGCACCGCTGCATCCAGCCCGGGGTAGTTCACACCCTTGGACACGTTGGCGCGCAACGCCAGTTGCTCGGCACTGGTCAGCACCACACCCGCGTGCGGCGCGGACGAAGCGCCCAAATCACTGTGCTTGTAACTGCGTACCCCCGCAGACGGAGTGAGCGACCAACCCTTTCCTAAGGACGCGGTGTGGCTAACCGCCAGATACGGCGCGGTCAACGTAAGCGTGGACGACTTGAAGCCCACCGGTGATACGTCGCCCGACAGGTTATCAACATCCACACCCGCGATGACCATGCCACCTGTCCAGGCTTTGACTTCTTCGCGCCAGCGAATGCCCGACATATTGAACCGGGACACCAGACCGGGAATCTGCTCTGCCGCACCGCTGTTTTGGTAAGCATTGAAGGCACCCTTGACCCAGTCGTGGTCATGTGCGAGCGTAACCGTGGCCAGGTTGCCGCGGGTGTTGTATTGATCACCTTTGGCGGCCTTGGTCACGGCATTGCCGGGGTCGCTTGCCGTGTTGTCAGCTCGCAGCAGCAGCACGCTGGCATTCCACTGGGGTGTGAATTGGTAGCCCATGCGCACCATGAGGTTGGCGAGCTTGCCCGATGCATCGGCGCGGTGTCCGTCCGATTTGGCGTATCCCTGAGCCAGTGAGTAGTCGAGGTCACCACTGCGGCCGCTCACGTCCAACTGCTCTACCACTGTGCCAAAGCTGCCAGACGATACCTGCACGTCGCCTGTGACGCCTTCGACCTTGCCTGCCTTTTTGGGAACCAGGTTGATCGCGCCAAAGGTGTTGCCAAAGGCTTGCGGCTGCGGACCCTTGAGTACTTCCATGCGCTGCATGCCGTTTACTGGAAGCAAGTCCAGCAAGGGGTGACTCCAGACCGCCATGTAAAAGGGAGTGCCATCGATGTAGGTCTTGATCTCGCTGCCCGGGCGGCTGCTACCCATGCCACGGATGTAGACTGCGCCGCCCTCTTCTCCCCCAAAGGAGCCTACAGGGTTGAAGCGGGAAATGGTGACGCCCGGCGTGCGACGCAAAGCAGAGGCGAGATCTACCGCGTTCAGATCCTGGATCTGTTGCGCTGTTACTGCGGTGCGAAAACTGCCAAACGTGTCGGTGCTGTTGCCTTCGATGACAGGGGAAGCGGTGATGGTCACAGGACTCAGGGTTGAGGTCTGAGCCCACACTGACGCGGACAATGGAAAAGCCATGGCAACGGCCAAGGCTACACGTGAATGACGCATGAAAACTCCGAAATATCAAAGAAACAAGCCTTCTGCCCTCGTGAAATGAGCGTGAGGCGCTACAAGTTTGATAGCTCAGAGAATGGGTGGCCCGCGCGCCGGCAAGGGCGCGGCAGTGCGCGCAGCAATGTGTGCGCTTGGGATGGCCTGCAGTGCGTAGGCCAGAGGCTGGACGGGCTCAACAGCCCAATGATCGATCGGTGGCGGTGCCACCATGGGCGCGCACAGTGGGCAATCCATGGTGTTGGCGGTCACGTCGGTGGCGCTGCCGTCATCGGCCTGCACCAGCATTTTCATGGCACCAGACCCGGTGCAAACCAGCAAAATATCTTGCGGCTTGACGATGGGTGATGCCACTGCAACACCCAGCGACAACACGAACCAGGCCAGCACAAGGCGGCTCAGGAAAGTGAAATGGCGCAGGGTTCGCATCTGCGGATTATCAACCAGGCAACTGACGCTGCCCTTAATCTGTATCAATTTTTGTGCCCGCCTTGCACCTCATGGTCTGCCTATCACAAGTGGCTCGTCCACACCGCTCGTTGTCAGGCTGCCAAGTCTTTGCACTGTTTCGCACATTGAGCACATGATTCCATGCATGCCTTGCATTCGGCATGCTTCTTTTCATGTATGCGGCATTCCTTTTCACACTGCTGGCAAGCCTGCAACGCAACCTTGGCCATGGCGGGCAACAAGGCAGACTGCTGGGCGGCCAGGTTTTGCAGCGCAGCGCAAACCGCGAGCATCTGGTTTACAGACTTTGCGCACGCAGCCATGGCCTTGTCGCCGTCAGCCAAAAGCTCCAGACAGTGAGCTAGGCAGGCTTGCCCCTTGATCACGCAGTCTGCAGCGGCTGCAATCAACGCCGAGTTGGTGCCGCCATGCATGTGCGCATGGTCATGAGCCGCATCACTCTTCTGCGCCAAAGAAGCGCTACTTATTGCCGCCAATGCAAAAGCACCCGTACCGACCATTGCTTCGCGTCGTTTCATGTTCATTTCTCCAAAAACAGTGAATTTACACCCAGGCCCTGCGCGGTGACCCGAATCAATGGGTGCAACTTCTCAATTTGGCGTTGGCAATTTCACGCAAGGCTGCCATGTCCAAGATGTTCACATGGCGTTGCTGAATGGTGACAATGCCGTCAGCAGCGAATTTTGAAAACATCCGGCTGACTGTTTCAAGTTTCAAACCCACCGCACTACCAATTTCCTCCCGACTCATGCGCAGCACCAGTTCGGACCGTGAGAAGCCGCGCGCATGCAAGCGCTCAGACAGATTAAGCAAGAAGGCAGCGAGGCGTTCCTGCGCTGGCATGCCCGTTTGCTGCATCAGGCTGCCTTCCCTAAGGATTTCACGACTCATGGCACGGTGTAGGTGGCGCTGCAATGCCACGACCCTGCGCGATGTGCTTTCCAGCAGGTCATAGGGCATGACGCACACGTCAGAATCCTCCATTGCGATGGCGTCGCAGGTATGCGCCTCGTTGGCGATAGCATCAAGCCCCAGCATTTCACCGGCCATCTGGAAGCCCCTGACCCAACGTCGCCCATCTTCCAACGTGGTCTCGGTCTTCAGAAAACCGGTGCGCACAACGTAAAGGCTCTTGAAGCGGTCACCGGTGGCAAAAAGCGCTGAACCGCGCTTGACCTTGATGCGCGCGCCCACCATGTCTTCAACTTGATCCAAATGTTGCCGACTCAACTCTGCGGGAAGGCAGAGCGAGTTGACTTTGCAATTGGCGCAGGTGACGACAGCCGATTCTGGTTTGCAGCCTGATGCCGCGCCCATTCGAAACACCCGATGGGTTGCATTCGCACCTGTCAACATGCTGCCACCCCAGTGGCAATCGCGCCCACGTCGCGCCTCTGCAAGCAGTGTGCGCGCAGCGCCAAACGTTTGTGCTTGTCACCTTGCGGACTGCTTTCGTGCAAAAAACTGGTCTGCCGCAAACCAGCCAGCGCACGACTGACGGTCTCGGGTGCCGCATGCACGATGGCGGCAATGTCGCTCAACGTGGGCAGGGTGCAGGCTGCGGTTTGCATGGTGCTCGCGCTGTCGGCGTTGGTCAGCATATGCAACAAGGCCTTGATGCGATCGGCTGCGGAGCCGCTGCGAAGGCGAACCATGTCTCGGTTGCGCTGGTAGCCTGTGATCACGCAGGCCATCAACAACGTAGACAGTTCCCCAGTCGACCGGTCGATGGGGACCAGGCGCGATGCCGTCAGGGCACGGACCGAAAAGCGGTCGGGCACGCCCAAAGCACTCTCCATACCCAGCAGATCGCCGGGCAACGCCAGGCGCACCAGGGTCTCAACTCCATCGGCGTCGGCGCTGTCAATGCGCAGTGCGCCGGATTCCAGTCGCCATAAATAGTGGACCTCGGTACCGGACAGCGCTTCACGCTGCACGAGGTCTCGGAATTGTCTAGTCACTCCATACGGATTCATACCAATATTCACCTGTCTGTTTTGATCGGATCCAGTGCATCGGGCTAAGCCTGTGCACCAGACAAAACGCCGCTCTTCACGAGCGGCGATAGCCAACTCAAACGTTCACAGGCGGAGCGCGGGCACCCGGGACCCGCCACAGCAGTGGCGTCTGGATCTGAAGCGCGCGGGGCGGTGAGGGCTCAAAACGCCGATGCCACACGGGTGAACCGGGCTGTTCAGTGGGTGGCAGCGCAAAAGATGCTGCGTGTGTAACGCAGTAAGGGCAGTGCGCATGACTCGAACTGAGCGGGGCATCCGTGGGTCTCTGGCTAGTTTGCTCGGCCAGGCTGCCATCCGATTCCAACCGCACCCAGACAGTGCCATCGGTCGAGCAGACCTCCAGCCATTGGCTTGTGGCGGACGCGTCACTACGCGAGCGCTCCCAGGCCTGAGAGACCGCAGGCATGAGCGCGTTCAACAGAATCGCCAGGATGGCAATCCAGCTGCTCAAGGTGTGCTTGCGGCGCAACGTTTGCATGGCGTTCACGAGCCGATCAACCCTTGCTTATGACAGCCAGGCCTTGAGTTGCTTCGCGTCCGGCTGCCCAGTCACGCGCTGCAACTTGCCGCTGCGCCCCAGCAGAACCACATAGGGCGTGATGTTGCGCCATTTGGGGTCCACCGCCTGGCGAATGGCCGGCTCAAACCCGTCAAAGGCATAGATTTTGGTGACCCCGGCGTAGTGGTGGGCGTGTGCCAGGGCCCGCTCACCCTGCACATCCATCAGGATGGCGGCCATGGGCACCGGCTTGGCGGATGCAAGCACGGCTTTTTGCAATACATCAAAGGTCTCCGGGCAGGTGGCACAAAAGCTGTTCGTGAACACGTAGGCCGCCGGTCGTGGCCCGCTGCGCAGCAACTGGCTCCAGGTACCCGCATCAAAATCTGCTACTGAATGAATAGCTGCTCGCGCAGGTTCCACCTGGGCTAGAGCACTATTTTGCATAAAAAAGCTGCCCCAAACCAAGGCGACGGTCAGCACCCTATGCCGTGCGACGGCGTTGGGCCGGGTATTAAAACTTGAGTTCATGGACCTGTACCTCGTTTGCGTTACGCCACACCGCCACCATGCGCTCGCCGCTCTGCGCCAAGCGGGGGTGGTCATTGTCACCCTGCACCTTGCTTAGCGTGCGCAACTGGAAGCTTTTTCCGCCATCTTTCGACAGCCAGGCATACAAAGTACTCTGCGAGTTGTTCACGCTGCGCCAGACCACTGCAACCTGGCTCCCCGACACCAACACATCGGCGTGTTCAGCACGCTCGTCGGGCAGTGCACGCACTGATTCCAGTAGCGGACTGCCGTCGGCGCGCAGGCGGGCGTACCGCACGGCCGCGGTCTCTTCGTTGCCCTTTTTGCGAATGCCAAACCACACGGCGTGGTAGCCGCCGTCCGCGGCGGCAGCCAGCCCTGGCCCGTGGTGCGGGCAGGCGTCGATATGCCAGTCGTCAAAGCTGGCCCGCACCACATCGGCGGGAGCGGTGCCGCCCACTGCAGCAAAGCCATGGTCCCGCACATTGGGCTCGAACACATGGCGCCACATGGCGCGCAGATTGCCATCCGGGCCGTGGGCGAGCGCAATGCGGCAGCACTCGCAAGTATGGTCGGTGAGTTTGATGTCCGGGCCGAAACTGGCACCGCCGTCGCTGGAGGTGTTGCGGTAAATCGCCGCACCCCGGTAGCTGGATTTCTTGCCCAGCTTGGGGGCAAGTTCCATGTCGCGCTTGTCCACCCACAGCGTATGCAGTACACCCTGTGCATCGAAAGCGACCGACTCGAACCGGTGGGTGATTTCCTGCCGGTCGGAATGCACGGTAAAGGGCTGCGAAAATGTCTGCCCCCCATCACTGGAGCGCAGCATGCGGATGGCGCCGGTGTAGGGCTTGGCCAGCGGTTGCGTGTAGGTAATGACCACCCAGCCATTGGGCCCGAAGGCCAGTTTGGGCCGGTTTTCGCCATCCGCAGAAATGGCTTCGCCCCGCGAGACAACCAGACGCGGCGCGCTCCATTCGGACAGCTTGTTCGCGGGCGCGTTCTGTACAAACAGGTCTCCCTGCGCATTCAGCCCTGCCATCCACAGACTGCCATCCGGTGCAAAGGCAACACCGCTCGCCAGCTGCGCACGCGGTGCGTGGCGCGCATTGGTGTGTCCACCAGCTGATGCGCCCGGTACCGGGGCCACCACCTGCGCGATTGCACCCGCTGCGCACAGCGCCAGAATCACACCCAACAGCACGTTTCGCATAACCGCAC
>CAJAVE010000156.1 GCA_903945325.1 uncultured beta proteobacterium
CAACCAGTGACGCACGCAATCAGCAGTAAGACTCTTTTACGGACCAGCATGGCTAGCCTCCTTCTGATACAGCAAAGAACACCGGTTCCATAATAGACCCATGACCCGCATCGCCGTCATCGACTTCGAAACCACCGGCCTATCCCCCGCCATGGGTGACCGCGCCACGGAAATTGCCATCGTGATGCTAGAGGGCGGCGAGGTGGTGGGGCGTTTTCAGAGCCTGATGAATGCGGGTGTGCGGATTTCGTCCTTCATCGAGTCGTTCACCGGCATCAGCAACGCCATGATCCAGGCCGCGCCGCCCGCAGCCGAGGTGATGGCAGCGGCCAGCCGCTTTGTCGGCGACACGCCCATGGTGGCGCACAACGCCTCATTCGACCGGCGCTACTGGCAGGCAGAGCTGGCCCGACTGGACCTGCCCGCAGAACAGCCCTTTGCCTGCACGGTGCTGCTGTCGCGGCGCGTCCACCCCGAGGCGCGCAGCCACTCCCTGGGCGCCCTGGCGGCCCTGCACCAGTTGCCCTGCGCAGGCCGCGCGCACCGTGCCCTGGCCGATGCCGAAGTGGCCGCCGCGCTGCTCAAGCGCATCCAGACCGACCTGTGCCACCGTTTTGAACTAGCCGAAGCGCGGCATGCGCTGCTGATGAAAATACAGTCCAACCCCAAGCACACCATGGCGGGGGTGGTTAAAAAGTATTCAGCAACGACTAGAGAATAGATCGACGCGCTTCGGTGTACGCAGCAGTATTCCGAACAGAAATCCCGACATCTGAAGTAGAGGTCATGCCCGAATACTTCATCGCTTTAGATAGGCAGTCCCGCCCGCGATCGCCCGACCAACTATCCGCGCGACATCGTGGCGCGCAGCGCCTCGCTCAAGGAACTCAAGCTGTCGGCCAGATGGGCACGCGATTCTGCCGCCAAACCCGTCTTGCCAGCCGCCGCGCGCAGATCGCTCTGCAACCGCGTCGCATGCATGCGCACGAGGCTCAAGGCATCGGCTGGCAACGCGCCTGAACCTTTGGTCAGCAAGGTTTGCACCCGCTTGAGGTACTCGCGCTGCAGGTTGCGGCGCAAGCGGTCAATGTCTTTACCACTCTTGAGCTCACTCCAGATACTGCCTTGCAATGTGCTGTACACCTCATTGAGTGAAATGACATGGCGGCGCTGTGCCTCAGGCACATAGGACGGCAAATCCAGCAAACGGTTGGCTGTGTTGGCGCCCATCACACGGTCCAGCGCGGTCAGCTGCAAGCGGGCGACAGTTCCCGCAATATTCACCATACCGCCACGTTCAGATTCGTTGTAATCCACCGTCAGTGCGGACAACAGTTCGGGGCGGAACTTGAAGCTCGACTCACTGAAGAGCCCCATCGCCATGAACTGCAAAGCCTCGCGCTGCTTGACAGGGTCAACCGGCACAAAACTCGCCCGGTTGGTCGTGCCCGGCAGGTCGCGTACCGCGTTCACGCCCCCGACGTATTTGCCCACCAGTTCAGCGGCACGTTGCAACTGTGCAAAACCTGCCAGCAACGAGCGCCTCTGGCGCAGCGGATCATCCCCCGCGATGGGCGTGCGGTCCTGCACCCGCGCCCACAGCTCTTGTGACAGTTTGAGGCGCTTCTTGTAATAGGCAAGCGGGTCATCACCCAGGTCAAACCGGTTGGCCATAGGGTCCATACCGTCATACACACCAAAACCACCGGCGTCGGCATCATCCGCGTAGGCCAACTGGGGCTCTGTGCTTCGCGAAGCTATCCGGTTCAACTCCATCGCTTCGCGCGAGTCTTCCAGTGGCTTGTAGGCATACTCGATGGCCCAGTAGTCGTACGGGCCCAAGGTGGTGCTATTAAAACTGCCCTGCGCCTCACCTTTGAGGGCAATGTTGTAAGCGTTGTAGTCCATCACCGAACTGGAAATACCAGCCTTTTCGGTAAACGCCTTGTCCCGCAGCTGGGCCTGAGTGATGGTGGTGGATGCCTTGAAATTGTGCTTCAAGCCCAGGGTATGTCCGACCTCATGCATGATCGTGTCTTTGATCACGGCTTGGACAAAAGCCTCGGCCTCCGGGCCATTCGGTGCGATGTCACCACGCGCCTCCAGGATGTCCAAGGCAAAGTTCATCTCAGCTGCAGCCTCGTAGGCATAGTTGCACTGGGCGGGTTGCGACACATTGCCGGCCTTCCAGCCACTGGTCAACTGTGCCAGCCGCTGCTCGCTGTCCATGCCGATGTCCTCCACAATCAGGCGGCGCGACCCGCGGGCAAACACGTCACTCATGCCGATGTCAGCATCCATGATTTCGGCACTGCGCGGATCGGTGTGGCTGGGCCCAATGGCAAATCCCACGTCAGCACCCACAAACCAGCGGATGGACGCATGACCGGCGTCCATGTTGTCCCAATTGGCATCGTCAGGCTGCTGCTTGGCCACCACCGCATTCCTGAAGCCGATTTTCTCGAAGGCTTTGTTCCACTCCACAATGCCGGCTTCAACCGCACCCCGGTATTTGACAGGTATGTTCTTGTCCATCCAGTAAGTGATCGGCTTTATCGGCTCCGACATTTCTGCCAACGGGTCCTTCTTTTCAAGCCGCCAGCGGTTGACGTAATGCACCCTCGGGTTGGCTTTCAAGTCGCTTCCCAGGTCGGTAAACGACTGTGTAAAGTGACCCAGACGCGGGTCTGCCAGGCGCGGCGTCATGGATGCCTCCGGCAGCGCCAAGAAGCTGTACACATAGTCCACAAACAGACTGCGCGGATCAGGCGTGGCCTGGGGCGGTGTGGGCGTCGGCAATGGCCCTGTGGGCGGCACCAAAGGGGGCGCAGGAATGCGTGGCGTGGAAAAATGGATGCGCGCTGTGAGCGTGGTCAAAGCCGGCTCGGCGCGGGTGGATTCAATGGATGAATTGGGTCTATCCACCGCAAACGGCAAGCGGTAGGCACCCTCCAGACGGGTGCTGTAGCCGGGAATGTCGGTCAACAAAAAGCCCGCATCGATCAGCACCGACTTGCGCTCGGGGTGCTCCTGGCTGGCAACGGCACCCGAGCCCAAAAGACTGGGCGAAAAAGCCTGCTCCACTGCACGCTTGGAGCCCTCGCCGGAGAGTGCGCGAAATTTCGTGTTGCGGGCCAGTAGCTGTACTTGCTTGCCCACTACGCGAAATTCCGACATCCAATGCCCACCCATTTGGCTGGCATACAGGCCCCGTTCGCCGACCGAGTTCGCAATGTTGACCGTGAACAGGAACGGCTTGTTGAGCATGGCCCTGGGAACCTCCAGCCAGACCTTGTCATCCTTGCGCCAGATCGGAAACATGCCGTCTTGCATCTTGGCGTCTTTGGTGACTTCGGCAAACGGCTTGGGCGCCGTTGGATCTGCGGGCGGCTTGGCGGCGCCGGGAGTACTGGCAGCGCTGGCAGGTGCAGCGGGTGGCACTGAAGCCGCTTGTGCCCAGGCACCAGCGCTGAACGCCAGCGTGAGGATAGATAGGATGAATGGAAGCATGCTGGTGCGGCGTTGCTGCATGGAGGTGTCTCGCTCTTATGGGTTTGTCCAGATCAATGGACATTGAACAATCAAAAAAACAGGCATCGTTTTTGACGGATGCCCACGCTTAATTATGGTGGAAATGGGTACGCAATGCACAGGAGTTGTGCAGCAATGGCGACCCCGGCTCCTTTGACGCCAACTGCCTTAAGTCAGCGCTCACGATACTGACCACATCCACACCAAAGTAGCCCCGCAGCGCAGAACGCGTCCTTCACGGGCGAGTTCGCTCCAACTGGCAATGGCCCCGGTCTCGCTGATGCCCTCTTCCATAATCTGGCCGTCCAGCGCCTCGCGGTAGCTCAGCACCGAGCCAATGTTTTCGGGCACGCAGCGCTGGCCCACGCTGGAGTAGATGCACACCTGCTTGAACAGGTTGGCCATGCCAAGGGTGCGCGCCCGGGGCCTTGGGCGACTTCCAGGGCGGCAAAGGCTTCGGTCCATTCGGTAGTCTCGGCATGGTTTAGGTCAATGGGCGACACGTGGCTGGCGGGTTCCATGGATGCTCCGAAAGAGGGGTCAGACAGTGCGCGCGATATCCAGCGCCTGGCGCACATCTTCCAGAATGTCCGCAATGTCTTCAAGCCCTATGGACAGGCGCACCAGGCCATCGCTGATGCCGTAGGCCGCGCGCTCTTCGGGGGTATAGGTAGAGTGCGTCATGCTGGCTGGGTGCTGGGCCAGGCTCTCGGCGTCGCCCAGACTCACGGCGCGGGTCACCAGTTGCAGGGCGTTCATAAAACGCATGCCGGCCTGCAGGCCGCCATGCAGTTCAAAGGCAATCATGCCGCCGTACTGGCGCATCTGGCGCGTGGCCAACGCGTGCTGAGGGAAAGACGGCAGGCCGGGGAAGTGCACCACAGCGGCTGCGGCATGGCGCGCGACCAACTCGGCCACTTGCACGGCGTTTTGGCAATGGCGGTCCATGCGCAAGGCCAGCGTTTTGAGGCCGCGCATGACCAGGTGTGCATCCTGAGCCGACATCACCGCGCCGGTCATGTCTTTCAGACCATACAGCCGCACCCGGGTGGCCAGTTCGGCATCGGCAAAAACCGCCGCGCCAGCGGTCAGATCACCGTGACCGCTGAGGTATTTAGTCATGGAGTGCACCGACACGTCGGCCCCCAGCAGCAAGGGCTGTTGCAAGTAGGGTGTGCAGTAGGTGTTGTCTACCACCACCCTGGCGCCGCCCGCATGCGCAATGGTGGCCACGGCTTCAATGTCCACCAGGCGCATATTGGGGTTGGCGGGCGACTCGAAGTACACCACCTTGGTCTTGGGGCTCATGGCCTGCGCCACCCGTTGCGGGTCCGTCATGTCCACATGTTTCACGAGCACACCAAAGCGGGCCAGGCCGTGTGTCATGAAGGCAAAGGTGCAGCCATACAGCGTCATGTCCACCAGCACCTCATCGCCTGGCTCCAGCATGGACCACAGTGTGGCGGTAATGGCCCCCATGCCCGAGCCAAAGACCACGGCACCAGCCCCTTGTTCCAGGCTGGCCAAACGCGACTCCAGCAAGGCCAGCGTGGGATTGCCGATGCGGGTGTAGAAGTAGCCCTGCTCCTCACCGGTGAAACAGGCCATGCCGTACTCCACCGTCGGAAAGGCAAAGGTTGCGGAGGTGTAGATTGGGGGAACCAGGGCACCCTGGTGGTCGGCCGGGTTGTAGCCCCAGTGGATGGCACGGGTGCTGAAGCCTGCGGCCTTGGGTTGGGCCTGGGCGGGGATGGAATCCAGGGGCAAGTCGTTGGGTTTCATGGTGCTGTCTCCTCAGGGTTATGGGTTCCAGAGAATTTTTGTGCAAGCCAGACGAAAATATTTCGTTCAATTGCACGGTCAATGGCCATAATTTGGATGAATTTCCCGGAATTTCCTTGATTCAAGGCAAAAATTGCCCACAAGACCGTATGAAACCACTTGACCCCACCGACCAGGCGATTTTGCTGGCCCTGCAGCGGGATGGGCGCCAGACCATGGCTGAGCTGGCCGATCAGGTGTCGCTGTCCCAATCTCCCTGCTGGCGACGGGTGCGCCAGTTGGAGGAGTCGGGCGTGATCGAGGGCTACCAGGCTCGCCTGAGTCGCACCAAACTGGGCTATGGCGTGACCGGCTTCATCCACCTGCAGATGGAAAACCACACCGCCGAGATTGCCGCCGCATTTGAGCGCGAAGTGGTGGCATTGCCCCAGGTGGTGGCCTGCCACAACCTGTCGGGCCACTACGACTACCTGATTGAAGCCATTGCCACCGATCTGGAGGCTTTCTCTACGCTGGTGCGCAACAAGATCCGCTGCCTGCCGGGGGTGAAGGAAATCGCCACCAGCTTTTCGCTGAAGGAAGTCAAGGCGGCTGGTGCCCTGCTGCCTTGAGGGGTGCCACACTCCGGACAAGCCAGCGATGAAGTCGCAGACCACGATCCGCGCACGCACCCGTCGGCCAAAAGGGTATCCATGTCACAAAAACTTCACAATTACTCGCTACGGTCTTCAGGTTTGAATTCACTACCAACTATCAAGGAATATTGAGAAATGACTATCGAATATGAAGACGTGACGGATGTTTTGCGAAGGGTTCGCCTCTCGGGACGTCTGGATGTGCCAGGCACACAGGCAATTTCCATCAAATTTTCGGGACTTTCAACCCCGCAATCCAAGCGCGTGGTGGTAGACCTGACGGGAATTACTTTTCTGGGGTCGGTCGGAATCCGTGAGTTGATTACCAATGCCAAATCCTTGCAGCAGCGCGGCGGCAAGATGGTGATCTTTGTTGGCGATAACGTGATGGTTGCCAAGACACTTGAAACCACGGGGATTGATGCACTCATTCCCTTGTTCACTGACTTGGCCGAAGCCGACCAAGGCGCAATGGCCTAGGACTCACATGGCTGCAACCGGCACAGCGGCAACCGTCGAATACGCATTTGCGGCAGCACTGCCGCAAATTGGCCCAGCTTCCAGTTGGGTGAGCCAGTCCTGCAGCGCGCTGGGCGTTGCCGAAGAGGCGATCGCCCGGCTTGATATCTGCGTGAATGAGGTTGTAGCCAACATTTTGAGCCATGGCGGTGCCGGAGCACTGGCTGCACCCATCCGCATGCAACTCTCGGTTGAGCGGGATCTTGAAGGCGGCGCAGCCACACTCACTGTGAGCGACCAAGGCGTTCCATTTGACGCAACGCACTGCGCGGTGCGGGCAGCAGCCGGTACGCTGGCCGACGCGCAGCCCGGCGGGCTGGGTGTCATCATGTTGCGCGCAAACGCCGACGAATTGGCCTATCGCTATCATGAAGGTGAAAACCGACTTGGAATTACCGTTCGGTGGCAAACAGCATGAGGGCTTCACCGCGCAATGTCCGAGACACTTTTGAAGTTTGGTGATCGCAGCCAGAGGCAGGATCGACGGGTTAATGAAGGGCCTGGGCCTGTAGAGCGGTCAGCAATTGACCGCCGCGACGAAGACCTGACCTGGATTCCTTTGTTCAGCCAGGCGGTGGCAGGCGATGTCAATCGCGCACTGCACAACTGCGACGTCCTCGAATTACCGGCGGGTCAAGCGTTGCTGATTCCGGGGCAAACCAACGAGAACGTCTACATCGCCCTGACCGGCGAGCTGGCTGCGCATCTGGATTACGAGCTGGCCGGGAACCTGGACAGCGAGAGGGCGCCGCAGGCTTGCATTCCGATTCCGGCTGGCGAATGCATTGGTGAACTGTCGGCCATTGACGGCAAGCCGGTGTCAATACTGGTCACTACCGTGACCGACGCCCGCATCCTGCGCATACCGCAGGCGATTTTTTGGGGTGAGCTGCTGGTCATGCCACGCGTCGCCGCCAACCTGCGAATCATGTTGAGCACCCGGGTGCGGCGCACCAACGAAATGACGCGCAAGGCGCAGCAAGAGCAGCTTGAACTCATTCACCTGAAGAAGGAGCTCAACGTCGCCAAGCAGTTGCAGGAGAGCATGCTGCCCCTGCAACAGCCCCTGTTTGACGAGCGCCAAGACATCGAGATTTGCGGCTTCATGGAAGCGGCTTCCAATGTAGGCGGTGATTTGTTTGATGCCTTCTTCGTGCGTGAAAACCGGTTGTTCTTCTGCATTGGCGATGTGTCCGGTCATGGCATTGTTTCGGCCCTCTTCATGGCACGCACCATTGGCTTGATCCGCGTCCTGGCCATGGGTACACCAGTTCCCCACACCTTGCTCACCCAACTCAACGAGCGCTTGTGTCTGGGCAACGAGACCAACATCTTTGTGACGCTCTTTTGTGGGCTGCTGGAAGTGGATACCGGCCGATTGCTGTATTCCAACGGCGGGCACTGCCCGCCCATGCTCAACAGCAAGGGCCAGACCAGCATCCTGCCCCTGCCCAAAGGACCGTTGATTGGCGCATTCGACGGCGCACGGTACCAGTCCCTGGAGCTGACTCTGGGAATCGGAGACACGCTTTTTTGCTACACCGACGGGGTGACCGAATCGCGCAACAAACGCGACGAAGAGTTTTCAGAAGAGCGGTGCCTGGCGCTCTTTAACGCCATTGCACCACAGCCCATTCGCCAGCTGCTGGAGTCGGTGCGCGCAGATGTAACCGCTTTTTCGGAGAGTCCCGTTCTGGAAGATGACTGCACGATGTTGGCCTTGCGACGTCTGGCGATATAGCCAGACCTGGTTGTAGTCCCGCAGGCGGACCTGATACTCACTATCATTGTGGGTTTCCCCAAACGCGGCTCAACACCACTATTACAGCGGGTCCACTTTGAATTCAACTCCCGACGGCACCCAGTTGCCAAATGACCCGCAAGGCACCTACCTGGCCCGGGCGCTGCAGCAGCAGACCATCAGCATTCGCGGTGCACGCACGCACAACCTGAAAAACATCGACCTCGACATCCCCCGCAACCAGCTGGGGGTGATCACCGGGCTGTCGGGCTCCGGCAAGTCCAGCCTGGCATTTGACACGCTGTATGCCGAAGGTCAGCGCCGCTATGTGGAGAGCCTGTCCACCTACGCCCGCCAGTTCCTGCAGCTGATGGACAAGCCCGATGTGGATGTGATTGAGGGCCTGTCGCCTGCCATTTCCATCGAACAAAAGGCCACCAGCCACAACCCGCGCTCCACTGTGGGCACGGTGACCGAGAAGCACGACATTGATGTGGTGATCGACCGCATCAAGGTGCGCGCAGCACCGCTGCAGGCACAGCCCGCCGAAGACCACGCCGCCAGCGTTGCCGCACGGACGGACTACAACAACCTCAAGCATTGCCTGGCCTGCGATGGCTCGCGCCTGCGTCTGGAAGCACGCCACGTCAAGATTGGCGAGGGCGCGCAGGCCCGCGCCATTTTCGAGATCAGCCGCGCCACGCTGCGCGAAAGCTACGCCTACTTTCAGACCCTGACCATGCACGGTGCCAAGGGCCGGCCCAGGCCTCCAGCGACTGGATGCGCTGCGAGAACGCGGGCTGCGTCACGTAGCGCAGCTGCGCGGACTGGCTGAAGCTGCGGGTCTCCGCCAGCGAGACAAAATCTTCAAGCCACTTGGTTTCCATGGCCAAGATTATGCGCAGATTGCATGATGGGCCAGGTTACGGTCTGGGCCGCCAACCGTAAAATGCGTCCACGATGCTTAACTTGATACACAACAGCGAATCGGACGCAGCCCATCAACCGGGCAAAGAGCCCGTGCGGCGGCTGATGTTCGCGAGCCGGTCACGTGTAACCGAGGCCGTTTTCACGACGATGCTGGGCACGCGCGCGGATGCCATGCGCCACAACTTGGCGGACAACGTGTATGTGGCACTCCTGATCCAAAGCGGTTGGTTCATGGAATGGATTGAGGGCCCTGAAACTGGCGTACAGGCGCTGTTGACCCGGGTTTTGGCTGACTTCCGCCATCACAGTGCGCATGTCCTGCATGAAAGCGACGGCGCGCGACGTCTCACCGAGCCTTGGTCAATGGCCATGGTGCAGACGCACGAGTCTGAGGCAGACTTTGGCAACCGAGTCTTGGCACTGCATGAAGAGCACTGCCAGGGACACCGGCATGAGCCTACAGCAGTGTGGCGTCGTCTTTCAACCCCGCAAACACACCCCGGGGCGGCTGACCAGGCCATCGAATGGAACTTCCAGCGCGTCATGGTCGTCGCAGCGCTGGGAACAGACGCATTCAATATGGTGCGCTGGCTTGGCGAGACCCACGCCGCTGACGTCGTACATAGGCGTTTTGTCGGCTCAAGCGAACAATACGGCGATGTGGCTACAGACTATGTCGACCTGCCCACTGGCATTGTCGTACGAAGGGTAATTGCGATGTCGCAAAACGGCTTGAAGATCGGCCTGACGAGGGCATTCATGTCGGACTACTCCCACGTCATAGTGCTGCTCTCTGGTATTCCGGGGCGCGATCACAGCCTGCTCGAACGACTCCTGAGCGCCTGCGCTGAACTCACGCACCGGCCTACCCTCGTGGGAGTCGGCCCGACCGCAGATCACCATGTGTCGCTTCGGCAATTGGCGCGTTCGCATGACCAGGTTTACGTGGATTGCGAAATCCCAGACGAAACAGGCTCAGAAGCACGCTGGGCTGCCGCCCAAAGAGTGCTGGACCAAGAGTTGACCGGTTCGGAAATGGGCACGGTCAGAGTAGCATAGACGGATACGGATAGGAATTTCAACCGCATGAGGCTAAGTATCGCCCCTTGGAAGGGCCCTCAACCCACGCAGAAACCCTGGCCGCGCCCGCAGAAAGGCCGTGCCTGGCCGATTCACTGCCAAAACGCGCTGTTCATATGACGGATTGCCGGTGCGCCGGCTATGGCGGGCGCATAGCTACCCGGCAGCGAGTCTGAGTCACCGTTTTGGCAAAACCCCAAGTCCAGGCAAAACCCCAAGTCCAGGCAAAACCCCAAGTCCAGGCAAAACCCCAAGTCCAGCCAGTTCACCAGTTGATG
>CAJAVE010000157.1 GCA_903945325.1 uncultured beta proteobacterium
AAGACCAATACGAGGAATTCACCCGCCAGATCGTTGTCATGGTCCGCATCATCATCAGCGGCACGCAGACGCTGGCACATAATCCTGAGCCGAAATGAGTGCATCAGCGTGTTTGCGCACTGCGGCCATCACTGAAGTCACCAGTTCCGGCAGGGAGGAGCCCACCGCCACAATCGTCAGCCCGATGAGGGTGTCCGATATCCCTATGCTTTTCGCCAGGCGATTGAGCCATCCACCAGAAAGGCCAAGGCGCAGGGCATCAAAGTCAAGAAGGGCCTGTTCCCCTGGAACGCATCTGGGCGCGCCATTGCCAACGGCCGCGACGAAGGCGTGACCAAACTGCTGTTTGACGATTCACCCGAGGCCCATGGCCACGGCAAGATCCTGGGCGGCGGCATGGTCGGCACGCACGCAGGCGACATGATTGGTGAAGTTGCCCTGGCGATTGAGATGGGCGCGGACGCGGTGGATATCGGCAAAACCATCCACCCCCACCCCACGCTGGGCGAGAGCATCGGCATTGCGGCGGAGATTGCGCACGGCAGTTGCACAGATGTGCCGCCGGTGCGCAAGTAAGGCTGAAATGCTGCTGAATTGCTACTGATTCAATAGCTGCTTTTGAAGCTTAACGTTTGAAAAGGTCCTTCAATACGGTTGCGCCAATTGCCTTCGCCGCTTCTTCCACGCCAGTGCTCGGGCTTGCAGGTGCACTCGCGTTGGTACTTGTGTCGGATTGGTTTAAAGCCGGCGAAGTTGTCGGCACAACCGCAGGCGCTGGGGCAGCACTCGCAGCGGGATTTGCTTTAGCCGCGTCTCGGGCTCGTACGTACAGCGCAGGCTCATGGTTGGCACGCACGGTTTCTATTCCCGCATTCTTGCGTTTGAAGTACTGGGCGTTGAAGTCCATAACGAAGAATGAATGCATTTGTTCCGCCGTCAGCGAGGTGCTGCCTGTGCAGTACTGGCCTTGCTCTTCTGTCGTACCGGCGGGGCACTCACCCTGCTTGGCCGCCACATTTGGTGCTTCAGCCTTGTCGGTTATGCACTCGCCCCGGCGTGCGTTGCTGGTGAAGTAGCCGGTTGGACAGAAGTCGAGTTCGTCACGCTTGGTGATGCGCTTGACCACTGGCTTGCCGTAATGTGTTTTGTCGGGGTCCGCTGCACTTGAGGAGCCGCCACCCGAGCCGCCGGATGGAGCCTGATCCTTCTTTACCTCTTTAGTGCAGTAATAAGGACCTTCGCGCCAACCTTTGGGACAACTGCCGACCTTTTGCATGCCAATACGGTCATTCGAGTTGGTGTAACACATGCCATTTTTTGACTGAAACCCGAACGGGCACATTTTGTCTCCCAGCTGTGGAAAACTACTTTGCGCGAAGCTGGCGCTGGAGATGAAGCAACCAATTCCAAATGAAAGGGCTGCACCGACTAGACGAAGAGATGTGGATTTCATGTTCGAAATTGCTTTCAGAAAGATATTGAGTGTGATTGGCCCAGCACGCTTGAACTGTTCCTATCTTCTGTAGCAAGAATCTTTCGAGCAATAGATCATCTCTTTGCAAAAAAAGTCGATACCTGGTTTCCTCAGGACAAGGACTGTCGCCACCAAGGGGAGAGTTGCCCGGCTGCACCCAAAGCGGTGCGCCTTTCGCGGAAGGCAGCCAAAAGCGTTGGATGCTGTGCCGCGATCACTGGATGTTTAAGAGCCCAGGCTTGGGCTTGCAACAGTGAAGCTGCCTGTTGAACATCTGCGGGTGTTGCCTCGACTGCTTTTTGCAAGACACCGTAGGCTTGCGCAAAATGGGTGGAGGCATCCTCGACCTTTCCCTGCGCCATCAGTGCTTGCGCACGCAGCATGAATGCCGGAACAAGGTCAACCGCCGCCCTGGGATGATTGGGCATCGCCTTGGGTAGATCGTCCGTGTCTTGCAGTGCACCACGCACATCGCCGGCAGCGAATAATGTATGTGCAAGCTCCAGCTTGAGTTGCTGGTGCTGAGCGTAAAACACGCCATCCGAGGGTTTGAAAATACCGCTGATCTGGAGAATAGCTGGCAAATTTTGTCGATTCTTGTTGAGCGCCTCAGAGTCACCGATTTGATTGTGAACCTGCGCCCAGCGGCGCACCACATTGGCATAGCGTGCCCGCAAATGCATGTCTTGCGGATCGGACTCATGCAATGCGCGGGCCAGAACCAAACCCTCTTGAGCAGCAATTTTCGCTGCCGCAGGTTCCAAACGGTGCGCCTGTATTTCTGCCAGGCGGGTTAATGACACAGCTAAGGAAACCCTGGCATCACTTCCCGGTTGCTCTTGAAGGATTTCCCGTGCTAACGCAATGGATCTTTGAATGTGTTCGAGTGCGACGTCAACTTGCCCACTGTTAAGCAAGCGGACGGCCAATAAATCGTTGGCGACACGCAGCTTTTCATTCACCGATGGACCCTGTTCAAGCTGCGCAAGATCTTGCGCGGCCTGCAATTGCGCGCGTGCCAAATCCAGTCCCCGAGCGAATGCTTGCCCGGTTTGCCGTCCGCTCAATCCGGCCAAGCGCTGGGCGGCTTCAAAACGCGAGTCCAACGCGGCTACCCGAACTGCTTTGTCGTCAGTTTGACTCGCAATCGCCCTTTCGGTCACTTGAAGCGCATACTCGAATTGGGAAATGGCTTCAGGTGTCTGCCCCGCAGTAAAAGCATTGTCGCCCAGACGGACCAGCGTCCGACCAAAGGCACCACAGTCGGCCATGATCTGTCGCGGCGCAGCGCTCTCGCAGTGTTGGCGCCGCAGATTGATAGCTTTCTGATAGCTGCTCTTGGCACCTTGCAAGTCACCGAGATTGCCCTCGGTTGCCCCCCGCCCCTGAACGTCACCAACCGCTTCGAGTCCCGCTGCAATGTCAGCCTCTAACGCACGGTCACCCTTTGCGTCATGGCTCAATGCGTCCAAGTAACTAAGGGCGTCGGCAACCAGCGTCTTTCGTACTTCCAGTGTTCCTGGAATCGGTCGCAATGCAGCGTTGTAGTCAAAAACAACTTTGTTGGCGATGGAGCGCACGGACTCCAGTCGCTTTTGCGCGACTGCGCGCTGAGCATCAGCCTGCTCGGCGCTGAATATCGCCCATGCGGCAAAACTGACTACTGCTACGCTGGCAAGCGCCCCTCCTATCACCGGCCAGGTATGCCGCGTCACAAATTTCTGAAGTCGGTAGCGCAGGCTTGGAGTTTGCGCATTGACTGGCCGTCCGTCCAAGAACGCCTGCAGATCCATGGCCAGCGCTTCGGCAGTTGCGTAACGACGTGCCAGCGATTTTTCCAAGGCCTTTAAAGTAATTGCCCGCAGGTCCGCAGGAACACCGGACTTCAGTAGTGGGCCAGTCGATGGCTCGCATTCCAGCACTGCGCGCATGGTAGCCAGCGTAGACAAGTCTTGAACGGTAGAACTGCGTCCCGTCGCGGCATCTGACCGCGGGTCACCAGCAGCGAACGGCCATTGACCCGTCAGCAGTTCATAAAGCATCACACCAAGACTAAAGACGTCAGTTGCTACCGACACGCTGTCACCCAAAAGTTGCTCGGGACTGGCGTACGCAGGCGTACAAGCCTGTTGCAGGGTTTGCGTCAGTTTTTCGCTTTGCAATACCTTGGCTATTCCAAAATCGAGTAGCCTGATACCGCCGTTTTTGTCGACCAGCACATTGGCCGGCTTGATGTCCCGGTGCACCAGTAGCTGTGCGTGGGCAAACCGAACGGCCGAGCAAAGATCCAGCACCAGTTTGACCCGGTCTTTGATGCCGAGGGCTTGATCTCTTACAAACTGAGTAACAGGCACACCTTCGACATACTCCATCACCAGATAGGCGCACCCTTGTTCGAATCCTGCATCGAGCAGGCGTGCAATGTTCGGATGCGTGAGGCGACTTAAAACGCGCGCCTCGCCCGTCAATCGCGCGGCACCGTCACTCGCCAGCAAAGCGGGTGGGAGCACCTTGATTGCGACCTGCATCTCAAAAGCAGCATCAGCCCGTTCGCCCAACATGACGATGCCCATACCGCCTCGACCGATTTCACGCAACACACGCCATGGGCCCAGACGCTCAGGCAGATTCGCAGTTGCAGCGGACTGCATCCACTCCCGTGGTGCGTCCAAGCCTGGGCTGGTGAGCAAAGCACCTGGCAAGAGCTCCATCACGGCGGCAGCCAGTTTCGGGTCAGAGTCTTGCAGTTCTTGCAGCCGGTTTGCTCTTGCAATGGCAGAAAGCTCCGTCAGCTCAAAGAGCGCGTCCTTGATCCGCTCTGCAGTCTCAGCAGTCGTAGGATGTGTCACAGGTGCGCCGTCCGTATGCAATTCATGAATGTATGAGTTGCGCCAAGCGGGCCCGGGCAAAGACCCAGTCGCGCTTGACCGTAGGCTCGCTCACGCAGAGGGCCTCCGCAATTTCGGGAATCAACATGCCGCCGAAAATCCGCATTTCGGCCACTTGCGCTGCACGGGCGTCTTCTTTCGCCAGCGTGGTGAAGGCTTGATCCAACAGGAGGACATCTTCTGGCCCAGCCGCGTCCGAGGCACTCCCCTCAGCAGCAGACAAAGTGACATGCACGACTCCACCAAGGCGTTTGTCGGCTTGCCTGGCATTGGCATGGTTCACAAGAATGTGGCGCATCGCGCGCGCCGAAAGGGATAGAAAGTGGGCTCGATCGATGACAAAGGAATCATCTCCGTTGGCGCCAAGTTTGAGCCATGCTTCATGTACCAAGCCGGTCGGTGAAAGAGTATGTCCGCTACGTTCCTGGGACATCAGGCGTGCCGCAATGCGGTGCAGTTCCTTGTAGAGGATTGGCCAGTGGGCGCTGGCATCAAAATTGGGCAAGCTATTGCCCAGGTCTTGGGGGCAAACCGGCAGGTCCAAGTCGATGGGCAAGTAAGTCCGCATGGTTCTGGATCAAAAATGGAGCCCGAAGTATGGCATGGGTTGCAGTGGATACTCGACAATCTAATGCAACGCCTCGCGTCAGCATGCGGGCCGGCATCAACCCACTGTGATCTCTCCTCAACGTGCTCAAATTTCAGCTTTTAGAGGTGCCCTTATTTGGCACTGTGCCATCCAATCACCCAGGTGAACACAATTTGTCCCCTGTAATCCATGATTTTGCCGCGAAGGTGCGCTGGAGAATGGCCCACGACCGCAATCCTGTCTTCCCGATCCTTCAGGACAAGGTGGCGGTCAAAGAGTACGCCATGCAGCGGGGCGTGGCGTCGCCGGAACTGCTGTTTGTCACTGATGACCCGTCATCCATTCAATTGGACCAGTTGCCCGACTCCTGCTTTATCAAGGCAAATCATGGGTGCGGATGGAATTTTCTGCGCCAGAATCGCTTGTTGTATTTTTTCGGCAATGGCAACGCGCTCTTAACACGCGATGGTGACCTGGTCGAGGGCACAGCGAGAAGTCGATTCCTGCTTTCGCGTGATCGGTTTGTGGACCTGTGCTGGCAGATGCTTCGAGCACGACATTCCAAACAAGAATGGGCCTACCAGCTTATTCAGCCACGCATCCTGGCCGAGGAAATGCTTCAGTCTGAGACCGGTGGCGAGTTGATGGATTACCGCTTCTATGTTTTCCACGGTGTCGTCAGGGCCATCAATGTGGGCTCGGCGTCCTACCGGCGGAACCACGAGAATGTTTTTCTGAGCCCGGATTGGTTACCTTTCCAGCTCACCCGGTACAAGGAGCGAATTCCGGACCTTTTACCAGCTCGACCAGACGGGCTAAACGAAATGGTCCAGGCGGCCGAGCGTCTTGGCCGTGGCCTTGACTTTGTTCGGGTTGATCTCTATCAGAGCACTCGCGGGATCATGCTGGGGGAAATGACCCTGTACCCTGAGGCGGGGCACCCAGACACTCCCACCGGCTGTGCCCGGTTCAATCAATGGCTGGCAGACGCTTGGCAGTCTCCGAGCATGCCAATAACACCGTCGGCCTGAATCACTCGTGGCGAGGCACCCCAACGGGCACCATTTCAAATGTGCATTTGCGATGAATCAAGCGCATGCTGATTCTGGGCGGCGGCATCATCGGCCTGGAAATGGGCACGGTGTACAGCACCCTGGGCGCACGCGCCTTGCCTGAAGGAATTGAGGTGACATTTGCGTCAGCAGAGGAGGGCGGCACCGCCCCAGCACCTCAGGTGTACGACTTGGTCTTGCAAGCCATGGGCCGCACGCCTAATGGCAAAAAGATCGCCGCAGACAAGGCCGGTGTTGCCGTGACGGACCGCGGCTTCATCAACGTCGACATCCAGATGCGCACCAAGGTGCCCCGCATCTTCGCTATCGGCGACATCGTCGGCCAGCCCATGCTGGCGCACAAGGCGGTGCACGAGGCCCACGGCCACGGCAAGATCCTGGGCGGCGGCATGGTCAGCACCCATGCCGGCGACATGATTGGCGAGATTGCCTTGGCGATCGAGATGGGCGCGGATGCAGTGGACATCGGCAAGACGATTCACCCGCACCCCACGCTGGGCGAGAGCATCGGCATGGCGGCGGAGATTGCGCATGGCAGTTGCACGGATTTGCCGCCTAGCAAGAATTAAACCAAACCCTCATCACCCCATTCAAAGCCCGAACTGGCGACGGTTCGGGCTTCGTGCTTTCCGTACCGAAACAGTATTCGTGCCAGCCACACCCAAGCCCAAGCTCTACAACCCACGCCACCCCGAACGTACGCTGCTGGGGCGCGGCCAAGGCAGATAAAGCGGCCCTGCACATTGGCGCGGTGGCTTTCATCCACCGCTTCGGCTCCATCGTGGGCCGGGATCTGCTGGAGAACTGTGACGCCAAAGACATGCTGGCCTGCCAGCACAGCGGGTTCTCGTCCATGCCGGTGGCACCGGACTTCGAGGTTGATCAGCATGCCCCAACGCGCATGCAAACCACGCGACTCGGCTTCGGATGACCTGCGGCAACCTCAGCGTCAGAGGGATTTCGTAGCGAAAAAACCTGCGATACATGGTTCCATGGGGTTGAATTTCCTATCTGTTTGACGAGGGCTGAAGGCATAAATGGCTTAAAACTCTCCAAGGAGGCCAAGCTGCTGCGCCGTGAAATCCACAGCGTTCTCAAGCAGGTGGACTACGACTACCAGCGCATGCAATACAACACGGTGGTGTCTGGTGCCATGAAGAGGATCAATGCGCTGGAAGATTTCAAAACGCCCGATGACGACGGTGGGCTGGCAGTTGTTCTGGAAGGATTCTCCATTCTGTTGCGCACGCTGTACCCGGCTACGCCTCACATCGCCCACACCCTTTGGAGCGAGCTGGGGTTTGCCGAATCGACGGGCGACCTGCTCGACGCGCCATGGTCAGTGGTTGATCCCGCCGCACTGGCGCAGGATGAGATCGAACTGATGCTGCAGGTAAATGGCAAGTTGCGTGGGTCGTTGACGGTGCCCTCAAATGCCTTCAAAGAGGAAATCGAGGCGCTGACATTGGTGAGCCCAAGCTTTGTGCAGTTTGCCGCGGGCGCGCCGATCAAACGCATCATTATTGTGCCGGGCCGCCTGGTCAATGTGGTTCTTTAAATGAACCTGCGCCGCCGTACCGCTGTCGCCACAGTACTTGCCGCTGCTTTGCTGGCCGGCTGCGGATTCAAGCTGCGCGTCGCGCTAACCTTTGCCTTCCAGACGCTGGCAGTCACACCGGAGAATAATGGGCTGGTGGCAGCGGACCTGATCCGTTACTTTGGCAAGACCGTCGTGCCACTTGCCCCAACGCCGGGTATGCTGGCGCGGCAGGTAATCGTGGACATCTTGCAGGAGGTGCGTGCGAAAAATGTCGTGGGCATCAACGCGTCTGGACAGGTGCGCGAGTTTCAACTCAAGATCCGCATCCAGTTTCGTATGCGCACTCCCGATGGCCGAGAACTCATTACGCCGACCGAAATTTCTCAGCAGCGCGACATCAGCTTCAACGAGTCGGCCGTGCTGGCCAAAGAGGCTGAAGAGGTGCTGTTGTTCCGCGACATGCAGGCTGATTTGCTGCAACAGTTGCTGCGCCGCCTGGCGGCCATCAAGACGCTGGACTCTCCCTGACACAGGCACTTGACTGGGTGTGCCGCTGCCTGCTGAACCGGCCCAGCGCTGAATCAGCCGCGAACAATCCGCTTGGGCGGGCGATCAATCCCGCTGTCATTTCCGGGTTTGTCGGTGTAAAGATAGGCAGAAATTGCGTCAGTCAGCTTTTCTGCCTGGGCCACCTGGTTGTCGCCACTGACCATCAAGCTGGTGACCAGTGCTTCGATCACCAACAGCGCCGCCGTGTAACTGCTCGACAGCACGGGGTGGGTGGCCGGGGCCACCAACACATCGTGAGACCAGTTCACCAGGGGAGATGCCATGGAGTCGGTCAGTGCGATGACATGGGCGCTGCGATCGCGCGCATAGCGGGTCAGCATGACCGCATCGCTGGCGTAGCGCGGGAATGAAATGGCGATCAGCAAGTCCTTGGGGCCAATGTTCATCAACCGTCCGGCAGCCACCTCGGTTCCGCCAAACTCCACCACGTTGATGGCCTGGCGGCAAAATGGTTGCAGGTCCAGCGCCAGCATGGCCGACAGGTGCGCGCTGATACCAAAGCCCAGTGTGTAAACCGTATCTGCAGCCAGAATCTTGTGCGCAATGGACACGAGCACTGCGGGGTTGAGACCGGTGGCCGCAGACTGGAAGTTACTGACGCTGGCCTCCAGGCTCTCGGCAATGATGGGATTGCTGCTGCTTGCGGTTTCACCCTTGCGCTGCAGGGCATTGCGCAACTTGTCGACCGGTTGAAACACGGGCTGCAGCGCGTGTTGTAGCGCTTCGGCCATACCGCTGCGCAAGGCCGCAAAGCCATTGAAGCCCAAGGTACGGGCAAACCGGCTGAGTGTGGCGGTCGACGTTTGGGTGTTGGCTGCCAGTTCCTCAATGCCCCAGGCTGTAGCACGCACCGGGTTGCGCAACAAAAAATCGGCAATGGCGACGTTCGTGCCACGCCCCTCGGACAACACGGCTCGCAGCTTGAACCCCAATGGCGACTTTGCAAATGCGGTATCGACCGCCGGGCTGGCAAAGGCTGGTGGCAAGGGGTGTTGGTCATTCGTCATAACAATGCAGTCTAGCAATCATTGGATTTCGAACCATTCACTTTGACATGATGGGTGTGGAATCAGGCTCGATGCACATGTCTTCGCAAGGTGCAAAACTGACCAGCAATCCGCTGTAAGACGCACGACCCGTGCTGCTTCCCGCCGGCGCCTGGCTGCCGCGAAATTCGGTGTGGCTATCACGCGTCAGCGTGGCACTGTAGTATGGGCTGGACTGTTTGCTGCGGCGGTCATTACTCTGGTGCGTTGTGCCATAGCCCTTTTTCGCGCCAAGGCGTGCCATTGCGGTGGTCAGGTTCAGGAAATTGGACGCACCGTAGTCGAGCAGGCGGTCTTGCACTGCCAAAGCCGGAGCCTCTGTTGGCACCAGCATAGGCGCTATGGCCGACAGACTGACGTGCAAACTACCGTCTGCATGGATTCGGGCATGGTCGTGCGGCTGCAGGTAGTGGGTCCGCACATTGGCGATGCTGAAACGGCCTTGTGGGTTGGTGCTGGCCGTGGCCGCGCGCAGATCGGCGATAAACACACCGCCAGCCCCGACGATCGAGAAATGGGTTGCACCCTGCGCATCGGGCTGGCTGACCAGAAGCGCCGTGTTTTCGTCCACGCCAAATCCATAGTCCATGCTGCTGTCGTGCGTGGCACGGATCAGACGCGCTTCCCGTGCGCGCTGGGAAAAATGGGAGTCGAGCACGCCAAATCGGAAAACGCCCAGGCCACCCAGCGGATAGAGGGTCGGGGCGTAGACAGTGCTGCCATGCGCTGACTGCCCCGAAGCGGGCGTATCGGCAATTGGCCCTTGGCCCGTTTGAAAGCCGTTGCGCAAGACGTCATACGAGTCGCCGCCACCGATCATCGGAACGGGTTTGCCGCGCAACAGACCGCCACCTTGAATGTGGTTGCCCGCGCTGGTTCCCGCCACGACCAGTTTGCCTTGCGCATGGCGGTCCTGCAGGATGGCAAGCTGGGCGCTTGGCCGGTTGTAGCTTCCCGAAGCATCTTTGCCGATCAAGCTCTCCAGGTGGCGTGCCTGGTTGCCACCCGAAAAATAGAGACCATTCAACCGGTTGAGTGTCGCGTTCAGCGTTTGACCCGCGTTGGCACAGAAGGTCTGTTGTTGCTGTGCCAGGTCGGGGAACTGCAGGTCTGCGTGGTAAACCGCTCGTTCGGGGTTGGTATTGGCATAGGTGTCGTAGTAGTAGCGCAGGTTGCTGCAGTCACCCAAGTCCAGCGCCTGGCGAAAACCGCCCTCCAGCGGCAGGTACACCACCTCGGCACCGGCGGATTGCAGTGCAAACACGTTGATGTCACGGTCCACAAAGGGATGCGGCCCGGCCGATGCGGTGATGACTCCAATCAGCGGCGTCTTGCCTGCGTTTAGCGCGCGTGCGGCCGAAACAATCTGGTTTGCAATGGCCACACTGGCGCTGTTGGACGAAAAAAGGATCGAACGGGCTTGCACCTTGCGCGCTGGTCGGGGGTCGCGTTCAACCAATGCAGAGCGCAGCGCAGCACCTTCGGCCAGGTTCAGACCCTGCGCAGGGCTTTGCAGCATCTGCTCCATTGCGTCCCAGGTTAGTCGCTGGTGTGTACCGCTCGACTCAATGACACGACTCACCCGGGCCACCAGCACGGACTTGCGCCCTGCGTCGAACAGGCTTGCTGGCACCTGTCGCAACGCCTCAAGGGTGGCGGGGGTCAGTGCGTAGGTGAAAGTGGGAGCAGGGTAGTCGGTATCGAAGCTGATGTCATCACGCGACATGCCTTTGAACGCAGGGTCTCGCTCCAGGATGGTGTCCCAGTCTGCGCTGCAGTCCCGGCTTTGCGCAACGCCCGTGAAGCTGGAACACCGTCGCTCCGCACCCCCTGCGACCACGTTGGCCAGCAACAGTTCAGGACCCGCATGTGCCAGTTGGGCGATGGTCAAGGCGCAGAACATACACGCCGCAAACGAGTCTCGCCAGTTCGTTTTCGACAGTTCGATCATTGGCATTCTGGGCTCGTTTTGCAGGTTCGCAGGGGTGGCAGATGGAAATTATCGACCGATTCCGGGTTCGGTTCGTGTAGGGTTTGTCCCTAAATTTTCATCTATACAAAGTATGAAAATAATTGTACATTTCAGATTCCTGGTTCAAAACGATTTCTTTTTTTCCTCTTTTGGAGTCCCCATGTTGCGCAAACTGACCCTCGCACTCGCAGTCATCGCTGGTTTCGGACTGACTTCGATCGCGCATGCCCAGGCCCCTGGCTGGGCCAAAATCCGCATTGGTGTGGAAGCCAACTACCCGCCCTTTTCTCAAATGGGGACCGACGGCAAGTTCTCCGGTTTTGATATCGACATTGCCAACGCCATTTGTGCCACCCTCAAGGCCGAGTGCACCCTGGTGTCGCAAGAGTGGGACGGCATGATGCCGGCACTCAATGCCCGCAAGTTCGACATGATCGTGGCCTCCATGACGATCTCCGAAGAGCGCCTCAAAGTGGCCGATTTCAGTGACTCGTACTACGACATTCCGTCCACTTTTATTGCCAAAAATGGGCTGTTCAAGGACATCAGTCCCAACGCGCTCAAAGGCAAGACCATCATCGTCACCCGTAACACACCACGGGCCAAGTACATCGCCGAACATTACAAAGAGAGCCAGGTGCTGCAGGTGGCCAAAGAAGCCGACGTCACCATGGAACTTGCCGCAGCGCGGGGGGACATTGCCTTTGGATCGTCACTTGCCGCAACCACTGCCTTTTTGAAGTCGCCTGAAGGCAGGGCGTTCAGCAAGGTAGGGCCGCCCATCAACCCCAGCGGCAACAAAGCCGGAGGCACCGGCATTGCCATGCGTAAGGGCGAAGAGACGCTGCGCACCAAGGTAAATGCTGCGCTCAAGACCATAACTGCCAACGGTGTCTACAAGACCCTTAACGATAAATATTTCGACGTGAATATTCGCGGCGAGTAAGCCAGGCCGGCCAATCACCCTCCTTGTTGATTCCTTTTCAATCATTGCCACTTTCAACCCAACACCTTCTATGACACGCATCACTTCGCCCCTGTACGCCCGCGCCGCGTTTGCGCTTCGACCCTGTGCCCATGCCGCAGCGCTGGCGGTTTCTTTGGTCGCAAGTCAATCTGTGCTGGCCCAAGCCAATAAACTGGACCGGGTGGAAATCACCGGAAGCTCCATCAAGCGCCTGGAGTCCGAAACGGCCTTGCCAGTACAAGTCATCAAGCGCGATGACATCGACAAGAGTGGCGTGACCACTGCGGCCGAACTGTTGAAGAACATCACCGCCAACACTGCACCGCTGTCGGACGGGGCCAGCATTACCGATGGCACGTCGGGTCAGCGTGGCTTCAATGGCGCCAACCTCCGGGGTCTGGGCGTGTCATCCACTCTAGTGCTGCTCAATGGTCGACGCCTGGCCAATTTTGCATCGCCCGGTGACAACGCGGGTGTGGATTTGAACAACATCCCGGCTGGCGCTATCCAGCGGGTGGAGGTGCTCAAAGACGGGGCTTCTGCCATTTACGGCACGGACGCCATTGGCGGCGTCATCAATTTCATCACCCGCAAGGACTATCAGGGACTCGATTTCAACGCCTCGTCTGCCAACACCCAGGAAGGCGGAGCCGGCAAACGCACCGCCAGCATCAGCGGCGGCGCCGGTGACCTGAACAAGGACGGCTTCAACGTGTTTGGTGTACTGGATGTGCAACGGCTGGATTCGTTGCGCTCCAGCCAGCGCTCCTTCATTCAGGACCGCCCACTGGCCACCACACTGCCGGCCCTGATGTCGAGCAACACCTTCCCGGCCAACATCGACATCTCCACCGCACAGCGCAACACGCTGATTGCCAAGGGTCTGCTGCCCGCAGGCTCGACCCGCAACCGCATCAACCCCAGCTCACCCACCTGCAATGGCCCGGCCACGGTGTTTGCCGCCAGCGGCCCAGGCGGCCCACTGGCATGCAGCTACGACTACATGCAAGACACCGAGATCTACCCCGAAGCCAGCAAAGTGGGCTTCATCGGTCGCGCCACTTTCAAGATCAATGAAGATCACCAGGTATTTGCCGAACTGGTGGAGTCGGATGCCAAGTCGCGCTATGTACTGAGCCCCAACCCGATCCGCATCCGCAACCTGCCGGTCAGTGTGTTGCCCGCAAAATATGCTGCAGCGCTGAGTACGGGCACCGTCAGCGGCATTCGTTACCGCATGACCGAAGCCGGCAACCGCACCAACGAAGTCAATAGCAAGGCTGAGCGCCTGGTGCTGGGCGCCACGGGTGTCGTCGCAGGGTGGGATTACGACATCGGCCTGGCCCGTGCCGAAAACAGGGCGACGGACAACTATGTCAACGGCTATGTGCTGTTCGACAAGTTCGACGCTGGTGTGCGAAATGGCACCATCAACCCGTTTGGCCCATCGAGCCAAGCCGGTCTGGACCTGATCAACACCATCAAAATCAACGATGCAGCGCGCAGTTCCAAAGGTGTGTCCACCAGCATAGACGGCAAGGTTTCCAAAGCCATGATGACGCTCGGTGGTGGCGACCTCGCGGTTGCGCTGGGCGGTGAGTTGCGCCGCGAGAATGCAATCTTCACACCATCCAGACTTCTGCTGTCCAACAACATTGCCGGTGACCGCGACTCGGGTGCACTGGCTGGCTCGGCCACCGACATCAAGGCCACCGACAACAGCCGCGAAGTGACTTCCGTGTTCGCTGAGGTGAATGCGCCTTTCAGCAAAGCACTGGAAATGCAGTTTGCACTTCGCCACGACCGTTACAACGACGCCGGCTCCAGCACCAACCCCAAGGTTGGCGTGCGCTGGCAGCCACAGCAGAATTTCCTGGTGCGTGCGTCGGCTGGCACAGGTTTTCGCGCGCCCTCGCTGGATGACCTGAACCGGCCCGTCACCTACGGCACGACGTCCAGCTTCTTGACCGATCCCACGTGCCTGGCCGCTGAAGGTGATATCGATTTCTGCACCAACCAGTGGCCGGTGGAGCGCCGCTCCAACCCCAACCTGAAGCCTGAAAAGTCACAGCAGGCTTCGTTGGGTTTTGTGCTGGACGCCAGCAAGGAGCTGAACTTCAGCGTGGATTTCTGGAACATCCGCAAAACCGATGTGATCAGCACCCTGGGTGAGCAGGTGATTGTGGACAATGCCGCAAAGTACAACGGCACTTACATCCAGCGCAATAGTTTTGGCGACATCACCAACATTGTTCTGAAGAAGGAAAATCAGGGCAGTCTGGAGACCTCTGGTCTGGACTTCGGCGTTGACTACCGTGGTGCAGCCACCAGTGCGGGTCGCTTCAGCGCCAACTTCAGCGGAACCCTGGTCTTGAACTACGACCGACAGTTCGGCCCGCTGGAACCCATGCGCAGCAACCTTGGTGTATTCCTGAATGACCAGGTGATCCAGAAGTGGCGCCACCGCATCAGCCTTGGCTGGGACCAGGGCCCCTTCAGCCTGACACTGGCCAACCAGTACTCCCAGGGCTATCGTGACCAGAACACCACCTACGACCCCAATCGCAACGCCCTGTTGCCAACCCGAGATGTCGAAGCCTACTCGCTGTGGGATCTGACCGGCAGCTATGCCGTCACCAAAGCGGTCAAGGTGCGCGCGGGTGTGCTCAACCTGCTCAACACGGCACCACCATTCTCCAATCAGGCCTACTACTTCTTGGCGGGTTACGACCCCACCTACACCGACCCCCGTGGCCGCAGTGCTTTTGTCAGCCTGAACTATGCGTTCAAGTAGGCAGGGACGGGTTCTGGTCGCCTGATGATTGGCAAAAAGTGCTACCAGCCCTCGTGTTAATTGGGTTGGTAGCTCATATTTTTATAGCAACTGGGTTCTATTGTGCTGTACGGTTATCTGCCAGCCATTCTTGAGGGGCTGGGCCTGACGCTGCGCGTTTCGGCCCTTTCTCTGGCGATCGCCTGTGTATTCGGGTTGATCGGTGCGGCCGCCAAGCTGTCCGGCTCGCGAGCGGCCCGCTGGAGTGCCGAGATCTACACCACCTTAATTCGGGGAATGCCCGAGCTGGTGTTGATGCTGCTGATCTTCTACGGCGGCCAGATCGGCATCAACACGCTAGCCGAAATGCAGGGCTGGGACTACATCGACGTACCGCCGTTCCTGGCAGGCGTTTTGACCATCGGTTTCATCTTTGGTGCCTACCTGACAGAAACATTTCGCGGCGCCATCCTGGCCGTACCCAAGGGGCAGGCGGAGGCAGCGCTTGCTTTTGCCATGCCACCCAGGCTGGTTTGGTGGCGCATTGTGCTGCCACAAATGGTGCGCCATGCTATTCCCGGGTTCGCCAACAACTGGCTGATCATGATCAAGGCGTCGGCCCTGGTATCCATCATCGGGCTGGACGACATGGTGCACCGGGCCGGTCTGGCAGCTGCGTCCACCCGGGCTCCATTTACCTTCTATGTGGCGGTGGCATTGATCTATTTGACGTTGACCAGCGTCTCCATATTTGCCCTCTCACGGCTGGAAGCGCGCTTCAGCCTGGGTGTCAAGAAAGTGCAGTTCTAGCGTGCAGTGGCAACTCATTCTGGATAGCCTGCCACTTTATGTCGAAGGCATTCGCACGACCCTGGTGCTGCTGGTCATCAGCCTGCTGAGTTCTTTTGTGCTGGCAGTGCCATTGGCAGTGGCGCGGGTTTCTGCCAATCACTTGTTGTCGAAGTCGGTCTGGTTGTATACCTATGTTTTGCGTGGCACGCCGCTGCTGGTGCAACTGTTTATTCTGTACCACGGGCTGGCCCAGTTCGAGGCGATTCGCGAGAGCGCTGCCTGGGTGCTGCTCAAGAACGCGTGGTTTTGCGCCTGGCTGGCGTTCACGCTGAATTCCACCGCTTACACGACCGAGATTTTTGCCGGCGCCCTGAAAGCCACCGCCCATGGCGAAATTGAAGCGGCGCGCAGCTATGGGCTCAGCGGTTTCACGCTGTACCGCCGCATCCTGTTACCCAGTGCGCTGCGCCGCGCCCTGCCGCAGTACAGCAACGAGGTGGTTGGTCTGATGCATGCCACGGCCATCGCCAGCACCGTGACACTGGTGGATATCACCCGCGTCGCGCGCGACGTCTATGCCAACAACCTGCTGGTCACTGAATCATTTGGTGTGGCGGCGGTTATCTACTTTGTCTTGACGTTCACGCTGGTGGGAATTTTCAAGCTGCTGGAGCGGCGCTTCCTGCGACACCTGCAGCCTCAGCAGATACAGAACAAACCCCAGCTACCTCCTAAGCCTTTGGCGACCCCCCATGCACATCCAAACTATTGAACTTCTGAGCGGCACACCGGGCACGCAACAATCCCTACAGGTCCTGCGTTTTGGAACACCGGGCGCTCGGCCCAAGGTTTACATCCAGAGCGCGCTGCATGCCGACGAAGTGCCCGCCATACTGGTGGCCCACCACCTGGCGCAACATCTGGAGCAGGCGCAGGTCGAAGGCAGGGTCTGCGGCGAAGTGGTGCTGGTGCCATTTGCCAATCCCATTGGGCTGGGTCAAACACTGTTTGGCCAGCATCAAGGACGGTTTGACTTGCGTGATGGGGGCAACTTCAACCGTGGCTATCCCGAGCTGGCTGCCAAAGTGGCCGACAAGGTGCGCCCATTGCTCAGTCAAGATGTTCAGAGCAACACCCAATGCATCCGTGAAGCCATGCTGGCAGCCGTCGAGGGTCAGATCGCGGCCAATACGACGCAGGATCTGAAAAAGCAGCTATTGAAATTGGCCGTGGATGCCGACGTGGTGCTTGACTTGCATTGCGATACCGACGCGGTGATGCACCTCTACGCCCTCACGCCCCAGGCTGCCACTGCGGAACAGCTAGGCGCTGCCTTGGGCGCCCGGGCAGTGTTGCTGGCTACCGAGTCAGGCGACTCTCCGTTCGATGAGGCCTGCACCCGCCCATGGCTTGATTTGCAGAAGCTGCTGCCCGAATGGCCCATTGCGCTGGCGTGTTTCGGTGCCACCGTGGAGTTGCGCGGAGAAGCCGACACCCACCATGCGATGGCCGAACAGGATGCGCAAGGCGTCTGCGCCTTCCTGGCCCAACAGGGTGCACTTAGAGGCGTGCCGGACTCCACGCGCAGTGCGCAATGTGTGCCCACGCCCCTATCAGGCTCCGAACCGATTACCGCGCCGCACGCCGGCGTGGTGGTGTTTCACCGCAACCCCGGCGAGCGTGTCCTGGGCGGTGACGTGATTGCCGACGTGGTTGACGCTCTGACCGGCCAAGTGACGCAACTGCGTTGCAAATCGGACGGTCTGCTGTACGCGCGCTGCGGCTCGCGCTGGGCTGTGCCAGGCAAGCGCCTGGCCAAAATCGCAGGTACCTCGCTGGCCCGAACGGGCAAGTTGCTGAGCCCCTGAGCCGCAGGCACATATGACGAAAGACCGGCACATGCCTACCAACACCATCTTGCAAGGACTGGACATTTTCAAGCGCTTTGGCACGAACGAAGTGCTCAAGGGCGTGAGTGTCACCGCAGAAAAGGGCGACGTCATTTCGATGATCGGCTCCAGTGGCTCCGGCAAAAGCACCTTCCTGCGCTGCCTGAATCTGCTGGAACAACCCAATGCCGGGCGCATTGTGCTGGATGGCGAAGAACTCAAGCTGGTTCCCGACAGACTAGGCACTCTCAAGGTCAGCAGCCAGCCGCAGTTGCAGCGCCTGCGCGCGCAGGTGTCCATGGTGTTTCAGCACTTCAATTTGTGGGCGCACATGACCGCGCTTGAGAACGTGATGGAGGCGCCTGTCCACGCACTCGGTCTGAGCAAGGCCGAGGCTTTGGAGCGGGCCACGGCCTATTTGCAAAAGGTCGGTGTGTACCACCGAAAGGACGCGTTTCCAGCCCATCTTTCGGGCGGTGAGCAACAGCGGGTTGCCATCGCCCGGGCTTTGGCCATGGAGCCCAAGGTCATGCTGTTCGACGAACCAACCTCGGCCCTGGACCCTGAACTGGTGGGTGAGGTGTTGCGCGTCATGCGCTCGGTGGCAGACGAGGGGCGCACCATGATTGTGGTGACCCACGAGATGAGCTTTGCCCGCGAGGTGAGTAACCGCGTGGTGTTCCTGCACCAGGGCCAGATTGAAGAGCAGGGTGCGCCCGATGACGTTCTGTTGCGTCCGCACAGCGAGCGGCTGCAGGCGTTTTTGTCAAACAGTTTGAAGTAGCCGGGTCCGGCGCACACAGCACCGTAACGCGGGACATCGTGCAGGCTACTGGATGCTCAATTCCAGCGCCTTGATCATGCCGCCAAACACAGCTGTATCCGACTGGATGCGGTTGGCCAGTCCGTCAGGCGCCGAGCCCACCACTTGCCAACCTTGCGCAAACAATTTTTGCCGTATCTCGGCTGAGCGGGTGATCTCGCTAACCAGCACCGACAGTCGCGCTGTGATGGGTGCCGGCATGGTCTTAGGTGCCGCCATGGCGTTCCATATTTCCAGGTTGAAGCCGCTGACTCCGGCCTCGGACATGCTTGGTAACTGGGGGGCCAGCACACTGCGGCCGCTGGAGGTCACGCCAGCGCGGAAGTAAGAGAAAATTCATCCCTTGCGCCCCGCGCACGTAGTTGAAGGCATCAGTTGGTGATGGGGGGCAACTTGATGAAGGTTAGTCAGGTCAAGCTGGGCCGCCAACGGTGCGCCATCCGCTGGTGCAGCGCTTGCGCTAAGCTGCTTGCCGGTGTCTGTTCACATTGCCGGGGAATATCTGTATGCCACGCACTCGCAATTACGTTGCACTAGCTACACGAACGACAGCGTCCTGGCTTGCAGCGCTGTTGATGATCTGCCTTGCGCCAGCCGCCTTGGCCGCTGTGCATAAGTGTGTTGGCGCCGATGGCAAGCTTGTATTCAGTGACCACGTTTGCTCCCCGACACAGGCGGGTGGCCCGGTCAAACCTGCACCAACAGAACAAGCCCGGAAAGCCGGAGGCAGCAACACAGAACTGCGGGCCACCTGTATCAAAATGCGCGACCGCATTGCCAACCTGCTTGAAAACGGCACCGGCGCAATGCCCTTGACCGAGTTTCGTGAACTGATTGCCCGCGCTGAAGCGCAGTGTGGAGATGTTGCCCGCGAGGAAATGCGCAAATCAGATGCCAAAGAAGCCGCCGCCAATGCTCCGCTGCGGCAAGCGCAAGACCGTGCGAGGTGCAAAATTATGCGTGATGAGTTGCAAAATCAGCAGATGGAGCAGGAGGCCCTAAGCCGCCAAGGCGCCTCACTGACAAACGCGCAACTGCAACAACGAGCGGCGTTCGCGATCACAGTCAAAAGGGAGTGCGAATAAGGTCTCTGCCAGGGCTTTGCACACTGCTTATCGCAGCGGGCAGGCCGCAGTCAGTCTATCGGTTTGCCGCCACAAAGGCCGGGTCCAGGTACTCGTTGGCCCGGGTCAGACCATTGTCACGCGCCTGCTTCAGCCAGCGCTAGGCTTCGCGGCCGTTGACCCTGTGTTAGTGACCTATTCAGCTCGACTCTTTAAGCTTGGTCGCAAATGCGCGCAAGGCCTGTCCCGCGGCCTGCGGAAACAGTTCCCAATATTTTTCAGATGAAACGGTCCCTGGGTAAATCTTGATTTTCTCGCCCAACATGGCGCGGGCAAAGTTGGGGTGTTTGACTTCCTCCACTGTGTTGTCTATGGGACCTGGAATGAGGTATGGCTCACTCAGAAATACCTTGGCGTAGTCGCCGTTGTTGCCTACCGTCACGCGTGTCAAACGGTTACCCAAGCGCAAGCCAGGAACAATGCCCTGGCGACTGTAGCCACTGCCCCAGAAGCTGCCAGATGCCACCTGCACATGGGCCAGCGGAACGTACAAGCGCACATGCAGGGTGGCTGCACCCAGCTCCTTTTGCACGTCTTTGTCGTAGTAGGGCCAGTTGGTGGTGTAGAGGCTTAGCC